>JAGQUY010000529.1 GCA_020438245.1 Bacteroidota bacterium | reverse complement strand
CTCGAAATTTTTTCCGAGCAAACCGTGGCCACGGTAGACGATTTCAGATACTGGACATGCACACGATCAGGCAAAACTAAGAAATTTGGTTCGCGCAAACAGGACAAGGGCTACAAGAATTCCCTGAACGCTTTCACAGATTCATGCAAGCGTGGACTGCCTTCTCCGGTTCCTTTCGAAGACGCAGTCATAGCAACTATTTCGACCTTCAAAATCCTGGAATCCCTGACGACCGGACAGGCTGTCAATTTTGATATTGACCACAAACAGAACGCCTTGGACAATCTCTCATCCCTGTATTCTTCTATTCTCGCAAACCGTTACAAAAACCCCGAAATTGCCGGTTGATGCAACAAGTCAGTAACGTCCTGTCCCGGCTTGAAACCTATGTAGAGCAGCGTGACTATCGCGGCTACGATTGCTACGATGCACTAAATTCACCCCTCTTACGATTGCTTACTCCAGGGAAGATGCTGAAGATAGCGGCGATCCAAACTCTGAAACGTCTGCCGATAAACTTGCGTCCCCTTTTGGGGATTCCAGTCGGACACAACCCGAAAGGGCTTGGACTATTTTTGGCTGGTACGGTTAAACAATATCGCCGTACGAAGGACAAAAACTATTTGAAAAAACTGGAATATTTAGCTAACTTATTAAATTCATTGACTTCGTCAGGCTATTCTGGCCCCTGTTGGGGGTACAATTTTGACTGGCAGAGTCGTGTTTTTTATGTCCCAAAAGGAACACCGACCATCGTAAATACATCGTATGTTGCTCATGCTTTTCTGGATGCGTACGAGTTGACAGGAAATCCGGCCTATCTCGAAACTGCCCGTGGATCCTGCGATTTTATTTTGCAGGACTTGAACCACAGCCATGAAGCTGACACCCTATGTTTCAGCTATACTCCTATCGACACGCTGAAGGTGCACAACGCAAACATGCTGGGTGCGGGGCTAATGGCCAGAGTCTGGGCCCATACTAATGAACCCGCACTCAAGGAGATTGCCGAAAAAGCAGTGCGATACGTGCTTCGCTATCAAAAATCAGAAGGCTCGTGGGTTTATGCGGAAACATCCATCCAGGGATGGGTCGATAGTTTTCATACGGGCTTTATATTAGAGAGCCTGAAGACATACAGCGACTGCACCGGTGATTCGAGTTGCATTGAAAACATCCGGCGGGGATACCGTTTTTATTTGGACCATTTTTTTCTTGAAGATGGAACACCTAAATACTACCACAATCAAACGTTCCCTGTGGATATACACAGTGCGGCACAGGCGATGGTAACCACCACCCGCCTCTGTGAATACGATGCTATTTCTCAAGACATAAGAGAACGTATCGCGCAATGGACACTTTCCAACATGTTGTCGACAGATGGTTTCTTCTTCTTTCAAAAACATAAATTGTACACAAACCGAATCCCATATATGCGATGGTCCCAGGCATGGATGTATCATGCCCTCACCACATATCTCCTGGATACAAAAGGAAACTGACGCAACCATGATTATTTTAGGTATCAGCACTGGACATGACGCTGGAGCTGCCGTTCTCATCGATGGAAAACTGGTTTCGGCAGTAAATGAGGAACGCATGAATAGGAAGAAAATGTATTGGGGGTTTCCGGAACAATCCATTCCAGAGTGCTTGGCCATCGCAGGTGTAGAGCCCAAGGAGATTGCCGCAGTGGCAATTGCGGGAACAAGTTCGACCCGGGCAAAACCGCTTGAATTTGGCTATGAATCCGTCGGCTTTTTCAGAACCTTTTTTGCTGAATTAAGTAAGACACCCCTCACCGGATTGTTGATGGGCACTGAAATTGGTACTAAGGCAACGAGGAAGATGTTTGAAACATCTATTTTCCGGGGTACCTCTGAAATAGAAAAGAAGCTTGAACTACTGGGAATTCACGCCCCCATTGAATTTGTCGATCACCATCTCTCACATGCCACCGGGGCCTATTTTACTTCAGGTTGGTCGGACTGTCTTACGATAACGTTGGATGGAAGTGGTGACGGTTTTTGCTCTCGAGTATACGACTGCAAAGACGGGAAGATGAGTCTTATCAATTCCATCCCCGCTTTTCACTCTCCGGGATTTTACTACTGCTACGTAACCCATCTGCTTGGATTCATAGCATTGCGGCATGAAGGAAAGGTTACTGGGCTTGCGGCATTCGGCAACTCAGGCAAAACACGTGAAATATTTGCCAAAAGAATCAAATACGATCGCAAGAAATTTAGTTTCGTGAACAAGGGCGGGTGGCTTCAGGCTGAGATGCGAATTCTGGAAAAACTCCTGAAACCGCACAGTCGTGATGATATTGCAGCAGGTATTCAGGAACATTTCGAAGATATTGTCGGACAATATGTTACGGATGCCTGCGCCAAAACCGGGGCAAAGAAAATTGCACTCAGCGGCGGCGTGTTTGCCAATGTGAAGTTAAACCAGCACATTCTGGAGAAGACAGGGGCGGATGAAGTGTATGTCTTTCCAAATATGGGTGACGGCGGGCTTGCCGCAGGCGCTGCCTTTGAAATTCATAAACAAAAAAAACCGGAATTCATGCCGTACCGGATGACAAACGTGTATCTGGGAAGAGCATATTCAGACACAGAAATCGAGAAGGCATTGAAAGACTCGGGTTATCCATATCGCAGA
>JAGQUY010000528.1 GCA_020438245.1 Bacteroidota bacterium | reverse complement strand
CCTCCGAAGTTATCTTCGTTCGCAGATGGCACTGCTGGGAATCATTGAGGGTGACCAGACGTCGGGCAATCCTGTATCCGTTGCAGAAAGAGACCAAACACAGTCCGTGCCCAAATTACAACCTGAGGCGGATGATGCAATCGAAAAGGTTGAAGCATCAGGTGACGCACCTGTTACATCATCCCCTCTTCCCGATGACTTGGAGAGCAGTAACATCGATGCATTTCTCGAGGATGTTCAACTCGACGATATACCCGATGATCTGGCCAACGCCCTAAGAAGATATGATGACGAGAACGAGGACGAACACAAGAAAAGGATCCTTGAAGATCTGGACAACCTGTCAAGACAGGCCACCGGCCTGTTCAAGAAGTCCGACTTCCACAAGATGTTGGGAGATGACCTACACATGAAATCCGAAGAGATCATCAACCGAATCTACGCAGCGCTTGAGAAGAAAAAATCTTCAAAAGATAACACCTAGAGGAGGCATTCATGCCCGAAGCCAAAGATCCCAAAGATCCCGACAAAGAAAAAGCCAAGAAGGATCTCGACAAACTCTCCACCAATCCGACAGGGATCTTCCGAAAGGAAGACTTTGACAAAATGCTTGGAGAGTATGCAAACAAAAAGTCCGATGACATCATTGATGAATTGTATGATGAACTCACCAAGAAGAAGCAGGAGAAAAAATGAGCTTGCTGACCGAGCAGATCGACGAGTCCATCAAGGCAATACGCAGTAAGACAGATTCCGATGCAGAGGTCGGCATTATATTGGGTACGGGGCTTGGAGGTCTTGCTCAGGAAATTGAAGACAAGACGGAAGTGCCCTATACCGAAATCACCCATTTCCCGGTTTCAACAGTTGAAAGTCACGCCGGCCGCCTTATTTTTGGGAAATTGGGCAATAAAAGAGTTGTTGCCATGCAGGGCCGTTTCCATTTCTACGAAGGTTACTCCATGAAGGAAATCACCTTTCCGGTTCGTGTCATGAAATTCCTTGGAATCCATACCCTGTTGGTCAGCAATGCCTGTGGAGGAATGAATCCCCAGTACAGGGCCGGCGACATCATGATTATGGATGATCACATCAACCTGCTTGGTGACAATCCGTTGAGAGGAAGGAACGATGACAATCTTGGTCCGCGTTTTCCGGATATGAGTGAACCTTACTCCCAGCGTCTCATTAGCCTGGCCGAACAAATCGCTCTTGACAACAAGATCAAGGTCCAGAAGGGTGTATACGTGGCAGTTATGGGGCCAAACCTAGAGACCCGAGCGGAATATCGGTTTCTCCGGCTTATAGGCGCAGACGTGGTTGGCATGTCCACCGTTCCGGAGGTTATTGTCGCAAATCACATGGGAATCCCATGCCTTGGATTCTCCATCATTACCGATGAATGTTTTCCCGATTCTCTGCAGCCTGTGGACATTGCAAAGATCATCAGAATAGCGGGTGAAGCAGAACCCAAAATGACACTCCTTATGAAAAAAGTGGTAGAACAACTCTGATGGCTGTCGCTCCAATTGGCAAGACGCTGATCGGCCTTGGATTAGTCCTGGTTGTGCTCGGAGTCGTCTTGATCGTTGGCGAAAAGTCATCTTGGGCAGGCCGATTGCCGGGAGACTTCCTTATCCGAAGAGATAACTTCACCATTTATTTCCCCCTGACTTCCAGTCTTTTACTGAGCCTCCTGGTTGCCATGGTAGTGTGGTTGTTTCGGTACTTTCGCACCTGATTCCATGCAATCCTCGACTCAGAAGATTCTCCACGGCGGCATGCTGGTTTGGTTGACGCTTGGGTGTTCCGAACCCAAGAGACTTGATCCAGTATCTACCTTTGTCCCCCTCCAGAAAACCGGTCCCGTCAAGATAAAAAAGTTTGACCAGTTGAGACAAGGCGAAGCAGAAGTGTGGTATCTGGGTCACGCGGGTTATGCCGTTAGAACGACTTCGCGGATTCTGATTTTTGATTGTGCATTAATGGAACCGGCCAAACAAGATACATCTGGCCTTGCGGCGGGTATCATTGACTTGGAGGAACTGAACGGGCTTAATACAATCTTCTTTGTCAGTCACGATCATCCCGATCATTTTAATCCGCTTCTCTTCGTTGCCTTCCAACGTCAAAACCCTTCCATTCGATGGATTGTCTCAAGCGACGTGTATGACGCCATAACCAGCCTTGATACCGTCATGACCAATGTTACTGTTCCACGATTGTACAGACGGATGAATATCGATGGTATGATCGTCCGTGGAATCAAATCAAACGACGGCGGAGTCGCCTACGTGGTGCAGGTCGATGGTCTGCAACTGTATTTTGGAGGTGACCATGCTTGGTGGGCCTGGGACACAAGGAGCAAGCGTCCAGAGCGAGAATTCAAGGCAGAACTTGATCGGCTCACCGGCTATCGCTTTGACCTTGCGTTCCTTGCTATTGACCCGAGCCTAAGGGCATACGATTTTGCCGGGGCATTGCACTTTGTAAAGCGTTTTAAGCCCAATATGGTATTTCCTATGCATAAACTTGGTGACAATGCATCGGAAAGCATTGCTTTTCGAAATGCTGTACTTGAAACAGGATTATCCAATGCCGCGCTCGTACGACAACGTGGTGATTTTTTTCATTACGTAAAACCTCAATAAGCGTCCGCAGACCCATATCTCCGAAAATCGGCCTCTCCGACATACTGGTTCTTGCCTTCATCGTACCCTATGCTATGGGCATCTCCGAGAAATTGAACCTCCTTGATGGGGTGGCCTCTCATCCTGAGCGCACGGAGCATTTCCTCCGGCCACCTGCCCCGTTCCACTTTAACTTCGTCCGGCAACCAATTGTGATTCAGCCGTGGAGCATCCACCGCCTGTC
>JAGQUY010000527.1 GCA_020438245.1 Bacteroidota bacterium | reverse complement strand
TTTGTTTATATCCGCTTCCAGAAATATTGGTTTAGACAAGTTGCGACGATCCTTGATGGAAGTAATCCAAAGTAATTTCGTCGAAGAGAGTGTTTCCTTTGACAATGGCGACGGCCAAATGTATTCAATGGTACATTACCTTGCGGAAGTGCTTTCTATTCGTCACTCTGCACGCAAAACAACCCTTAGATATCGATGTCGTCAGGAGGACGCCGAAAAAATCCGGCAAGCGTCCATGAAGCGCAAAGATTTTGCCAAAGTGAAGTAGTCGCATGTCATCAAGAAAAACCGTCAGAAGGAACCCCGTTCCACCCCTTGCCGATCAGATAGTCGATACGTGGAAAACCAACAGCCATGTCCTGCTCTACCTGCTCGAACAGATCCCGCCAAAGGGACTCGCAGCGATACCCCTTGCATCCCGAGGGCGCAACGTTGCACAACAATTCTCCCATGTTCACAAGGTGCGATATGCATGGCTCCGATTGAACGCTCCTGACCTCGCAGAAAAAATTCCAATGTTCAAAAAGGCTGAGGCTCCTTCAAAAGCCGCACTGAAAAGAGCGCTTAAGGTGTCCGCAACGCGGGTCGAAAAGTACCTCGAGGACCTGCTGAATGAAAAGCGTCGACTGAAAATGTTTGGGCGCCAACCTATTCGTTGGCTCGGATATCTAATTGCTCATGAATCCCATCATCGGGGTCAAATTCTGCTCGCTTTGAAGCAAAACGGGATGCGCCTGCCGGACAAGATATCCATCACAGGAGTCTGGTATCCTTGGTTTCGAAAATCGGGTAGATAAAACCAGAAAAATCCGCCTTTTGTCCGAAGGTAAGGCTGAGATTTTATTGGTTTTAATCATCATTTTTGTTGCTTCTGCGGGCACTCCTATCTATCTTTAATCTAATTCATTTAAGCTCGTCTGATGATTCTGAAAAAAATGCTGAAATACATACTGGCGATTGGTTTTCTCTGTTCTTCGCAGATGGTTGCACAGGGTACCGACGATGTCTTTATGGAGTCAGGTGTGGGTGCCAGAGCTCAGGCGCTTGGGAATGCCTTTGTTGCCAATGCCAGTGACGGATCTGCCGTGTACTGGAATCCTGCAGGTCTGGATTATCTTCTTCAACCAAACCTGGTTGTCAATCATTCCACATTGATCGGCGGAGGTTATTATAATTTTGCGGCCGCGTCCTATCCGTTCATTCAATTTGGATCCGTCGGTGTTGGTGTCATGCGCTATGCAATCGATGGTATCCAAGGAACCACCAACGACCTGCCGGGCAAAGTGCTTTCGTATTCGGAGGCAGTATATATGCTGTCGTACGGAAGAAAACTTCCGTGGTGGGGCCTATCTGCAGGATTCACGTCGAAGATTCGAGTTGTTAATTCTTACCGGGAAGATAATTTTCAACCTGTCAGCGGGTCAAGCGGCGGCCTCGACATCGGTATAATGTATCGGTCGCAGTCAGATAATGTATTTCTTCGAGATTTGTCTTTGGGTCTTAATGTGCAAAATGTGGTTCAGCCGACCATAAAGCTTGATGTTGCTTCCTACAAAGACCCGCTGAATATCAAATTTGGAATGAGCAAGGACTTCTACTTCGGTGATGACCAAGTCCGACGTTTTACCGTTGTTGCCGACCTTAATAAGAGCTCGCGCACTCCGTCTCCCACCTACAGTTTTGGAGCTGAGTTTGCCTTTAACAGGTTTCTTATTTCACGGGCCGGCATTGATAATGGGCGGATGAGTCTGGGTATGGGGACAGAGTTTACTCAGTTTCAAAAATTCCAGGTTGACTACTCGGTAAACCTTAGTAACCAATACGGGCAGGCCCTGCACCGCGTATCCCTCACCATGAATTTCGGCAAGACGATCGAAGAGCGGGTTCAGATCGCTCGTGTTCGAAGAACAGAGGAAGACAAAACACTTGTCCAGCGAAATCAGGAAGCGGCCAAAGCGCGAGCCTTGAAAGAACATCAGGCACTGGGCAAAGAATTGTTCAAGAGTCAGAAACTACTCCCCGCTTTGGTTGAATTTGAACAGGTACTGCAGCTGGATCCTGAAAACGAAGCTGCCAAAACTTATGTCGATTCCGTGCGATTGCTGATGGATGCAAAGCTTGCAGAACAATTGGCAGACACGGCAGCAGCGATGCAGGAAATGACAATCTCGCAGGAGAATAACAAGTTTGTTCAGGATCATTATCGAAAGGCTTCGGCACTGGTGCAGCGTGGTGACTACCTCGCCGCCATTTCCGAATACGAAAGTGCGTTGGACCGCTCGCCCGATAATTCCGAGATTACAAAGGCCATTGCCGAAACACGCGGCTTGTTGGATCGTAAGATCGGCTCCTTCATTGCCAAGGCACGGTCAAGCGCGGCTGCGAACAACTTTGCAGAGGCTCTAAAACTTCTGAGTGAAGCCCG
>JAGQUY010000526.1:2376-2886 GCA_020438245.1 Bacteroidota bacterium | reverse complement strand
CGCCTCGGCTTTGACCTCGATATTGATTTCTGAAAGCGTTTCAATATGATCGGTTACAAACGCGATCGGAATTACGACGACGTGAGATACTTTCTGACGGGCCAGCTCTTCGATGGTGCCCGTTAGCGAAGGTTCCAGCCACTTTTGGGGGCCCACCTTGCTTTGAAAACAAAGCGTGTGCGGCAATCCGAAGTTCCCTCCCTGTACAACAAGATCGTACGTTTTTCTGATCTGATGTGAATACGGGTCCCCGTTGTGAACCAACTTCATGGGGGTTCCGTGTGCACTAAACACCAGGTGAACTCTCTTCCGGTCCTTGTCAGGCACCCTGCGCAAAGCAATTTGAATTCGATCAATCAGTGCTTCGATATAGAGAGGATGGTCGAAGTACTCTTTTATACGCTTGACCTCGATACCGTTCATACTCTTCTGCTTTGCCACCCGATCCCACTCTTTGAAACCGGAACCGGTTGTCGCCACGGAAAAATGCGGGTACAATGGAAGCAAAAT
>JAGQUY010000526.1:0-2278 GCA_020438245.1 Bacteroidota bacterium | reverse complement strand
CTGCCTTGCTCGTTGAGACTGGACTGCAGGGCCTCGGCCTGCAAACGCGTTTGAGCCGCAATAGGCGATTTTCCGCCGATCGTCTTGTACAATTCACAAACCTTGGGTGCCCTTTTGGAGGAAATGAGCCGAGCCAACCGTTTGCGGAACAGAAAGGCGAGGGGCAGGTCTATAATATCCGGATCGCAAAAAAGATTGTATAAAAATGGTTCGACGGCCTCCAGAGAATCCGGGCCGCCGAGTTGCAACAGCACGATGTCGGTTTTCTTGTCCGCCATCAAACCGTCCTCGAAAAAACAGGCTTTTCTTTCATCATCTTTTCCAGATACGCGTCGAAACACATGGCCATGTTTCGAATGACCAGCCGCCCCAGGTTCTTTACAACAATTCTATCCGGTTTCAATTCAAGCAAACCGTCCTCTTCAAAAGTCTTAAGTTGAAGCAAACTGTCTGCAAAATACTCATCGAATCGGATGTCAAACTGGCGTTCGATCATGGCTTTCTCAATCTCCAAATCGCACATCAACCGCAGAATCGTTTCCTTGCGGATGTGGTCGTCTGTCGTCATACGATAGCCGGCGTGAGTAGGCAGCCGGTTTTCGTTGATCGAAGCATAATACTCAGTCAGCGTTTTAACGTTTTGCTGATACGTATTTTCAGTATGACCGATGGCCGACATTCCAAAGCCGTAGAGGTCGCATCCCTTCTTCGTCGAATATCCCTGAAAATTACGATACAGCGTCTTATTTCGCTGTGCGACGGCCAGTTCATCATCGGTCTTGGCAAAATGATCCATACCGATATTCCAATAACCGGCCTCGCCAAGTTTTTCAAGGGCGAGTTTGTGCAGGCGGAGTTTTTCTTCCAGAGAAGGAAGATCCTCGGGCTTGATCAGTTTTTGATGCTTTTTCAGCCAAGGGACATGTGCGTAGTTGAATACCGCCACACGATCCGGGGAAATATCGATAATCGTATCCAGTGTTTTTTCAAAGGAGGGTACCGATTGAAAAGGCAATCCGTAAATAAGATCCAGGTTAAGGCTCTTGAACCCAAGCTGTCTCGCCCAGTTAACCGCATCGCGGGTAATCGACTCGGGCTGCACTCGATTGACGGCTTTTTGAACACGTTCATCAAAGTCCTGCACGCCCATACTGCAGCGGTTGAAGCCGCTTTCCTGAAATGCCTTCATGTGATCAAAGGTAAGTCCTCTGGGGTCGATTTCCACACCGGCTTCAATATCCTCGGCAAAAGAAAAGTGCGATTGAATGGCTCCGCCCACGTCTCGAATCTCATCGGGCTCCAAATACGACGGTGTTCCTCCGCCCCAATGAAGCTGAACGACCTTTCGGTGTTTGGCGATATGGGCCGCCACCCGCTCTATTTCTTTTTTCAGGTAAACGTTGTACTCGCTGATACGATCTCTCTTTGAGGTGACAAGCATTGTACAGCCGCAAAAATAACACAACGTGTCACAGAATGGAAAGTGAAAGTACAGGGAGAGATCCCTTTTACTTTCCTTTGTATTGGTGTCGAGAATTTCCTGCAGGTATTGGTCTGCTCCAAAATCGCTCGAAAACAATGGAGCGGTGGGATAGCTGGTATATCGAGGCCCCGGACGGTCGTACTTCTTCAAAAGATCAAGGTCGATGAACTCAAATTGCTTCATACGCAGCCTTTGTGTGATAAGCCGGACTGAGCCTTTTCACGGCTTCAATCATGGCTTTGGCATTTTCTACCGGAGTTTCCGGAAGTATCCCATGGCCCAGATTAAAGATATGGCCCGGACCCTGGCCGTATTTCTCCAAAACATCACGAACGCCCTGTTCAATGCGCGATGGCTCTGAAAATAGAAGAACCGGATCAAGGTTACCCTGTATAGCCACCTTCTCACCAACGCGATTTCGCACGACAGCGAGATCCGTCGTCCAATCCACCCCGATCGCATCCGCTCCAGAGCCGGCAATTTTTCGACTGCTGTGATCGCAATCCTTGCAGAAAACGATGATCGGCTGCCCGCTGCGGATCATTCGCCCAATCACCTTTTCAATGTATAACAGAGAAAACTCCCGGAACTCATCCGGCGGGAGAATGCCGCCCCACGTATCAAAAATCTGTACGGCATCCACACCCGCTTCGATCTGTGCAGATAGATAGTCCGCAACGGCAACCGCCAGTTTCTCAAGCAGGAGATGGGCGGCTTCGGGATTGGAGTAAACCAGATTTTTTATATGACGGAAGTTTTTTGACCCGCTTCCTTCCACCATGTAGGTGGCCAGGG
>JAGQUY010000525.1:3054-3308 GCA_020438245.1 Bacteroidota bacterium | reverse complement strand
TGGTTTGTGTCGATGGATTTTTTTTATTGTTTCGTCCGCATTTCTTGCCTCATCAATAATCTGAACACGAGGATGCTTCCCTAAAAGACGTCTCAGTTCTTCCCGGGCCAGTCTCTCATCATCTATGATCATGGCCTTCATTTCTTAATTTCCTTCGGAATGACCACACGCGCAATAACAGTATCTGGTTGTGCTTCTCTCAGTTCCAGAATGGCATCGGAGCCATAGAGAAGATGAAGTCGCTGTCTGACGTT
>JAGQUY010000525.1:0-2963 GCA_020438245.1 Bacteroidota bacterium | reverse complement strand
CACCGTTCCGCCTTCCTTCAGTTGGGCAATACCATGTTTAATGGCGTTTTCC
The DNA here is from genome assembly GCA_020438245.1 of Bacteroidota bacterium. Classification (GTDB taxonomy): domain Bacteria; phylum CLD3; class CLD3; order SB21; family SB21; genus JAGQUY01. The sequence goes on along the minus strand of JAGQUY010000525.1, from coordinate 2,911 downwards.
ACGAGGGTTTGAATAAGCATCATTGGAACGTGAATCTTTAGGGTTTGAGGATCGATGTTGCGCTCGATGGTTAATCGCTCTTCGAGACGGATCGTTTCAAGTGCAAGGTAGTCTTCCACCGTCTGCAGCTCTTGCTCGAGGGTCACTGTTTGTGTGCCGTTGGCCTGCAATGCATACCGTAGAATGCCTGCCAACCGCGTTACCGCCTCCTGTGCTTTCGGCGGACTTTGCACAGTCAGCGCCCGGATACTGTTGAGCGCATTAAAAAGAAAATGCGGATTCATTTGAGATTTGAGGGCGGTCAGTTCGGCGTCTTTTAAGCTTGCTTCCAATTTCAATTTCTCGATTTCCGATTGTTTGTAGTTCTGAAAGAAATGCAAGCCGAAGTAGATCAGGGACCACAGGATCACCATCACACTCCAATTGAAGATGAAAACAGCGGCGCTGCCGATGCTGAACTGTTCCCAGGTCATTACACGGACGATGAACAAGAAAGTGAAAGAATTAATGGCGACTATGAGCACTGCAATGGAAACACTTGCGATAACGATCTTAATTGTGAGCCTTCCCATGGACTGCCTGACCCATTGTTTTCGGCGCACATAGCTGCGGTAGTAATGGGTGAAAAGAAGGCCCATGAGACCCGAAAGGACAAACGAAGCGACGAGGGAACTACTGAGATGCCGAAACGAAGCAGTTATCGCGAGACCGAGCAGGCTGTAAGTTCCCCATCCTATGATCTGGCACAACCAGTAGGCTCTGTTTCTGCCAATCCCACCTATCACGGTTACTCGACCGTCGAGTCGTGACATCCATTGTTTCACCGGAGTCATGAACAGGGAAAGCATCAGAACACCAAGGCACACACCGGCCGCGAAACCCCGCTCAAACGAGTATCCGTCGATCCAGAGTGTGGATAAACCATTTGCAGCCAGCAATAGTGCCGCCAAAGCTGCAAGTTGGTAGTTCTTTCTTCTGCCGTGTGTTGTCATCTTCGGGAATATAGGATGTTTTTTTGAAATGTTCATTCTGTGATATTTCAGGACCTGTTTCCTGCGCGGAACGCTTTCACCGTAAACAGGATTGTCGTGCCCAGGAAAATAGCGACAGCCGCCATGTCAAAGATCTTCCTACTTTCGTAGACTTTAATCCCTGATGCAATCAGGAGAATACCCTGCGAAAACGCCATCAAAATGATCATCCTTTTTGACATTTGTTTTGAGCCACAGGCTAGCATTTACAGACCTCCTTCCGCCAGTAGTACTTCATCCAGCTGCTGAAAGAACCACGCCGGGTCATCCACCATGATGAAATGTCTTGCGTGTTCAGCCATCCGAATTTCGCAATGTGGCATGTTGGCATATTGTACTTCAAAAGCATGTCTTGTGCTTTCACGGGTAGCTCCGAAAGGTTTGTATGCAATCCATGTTCCAAGCACCACTGTCGGAGACGTAATGGTTGAAACGGCTTCACGCAGATCCGTGGTTAGTGCGCCATACATGGCCCGACCAACAGCCTCTCGATCGGAAGCAAGGCCCCATTCCAGGATTTTATGCATAGAGGTGGAATCGCTCATCATCGTCATTAAAACGGCCGGCTGTGATTGGCGATATTGTTCGGCAGTTTGTTTCGAAATCATGGATCGGAGCATTTCTGCCTGGGGTTTGATGGTCTCAACCGTCGCAGTCGGCATTTGGACGGCGGGAAGGAACGGAAACGCGTCGACAATGATCAGCTTGCCGACCAGATTGGGATCGTGGGAAGCCACGGCCAAGGCAATAAGACCGCCGATACTATGGCCAACGATGATCGGTTTGTTCAATTTATGGGAGTGAATATACCCCGCAATTTCCCGCCGGACGGTCTCAATGAAGTCACCATCGGTGGTCGGTACTCCGGCAAAACCCGCGAGCGTGAGTACATGACATTCGAATTTGGACTTATACCGCTCGACCGTGGATGTCCATATTTCTCCGGAACACGCCAGACCGGGGATAAAGATTACCGGGTTTCCGGTACCGTAGATTTTGACATCAAATGCCGGGTTTGTCGCCATAAGGCTTGTTCCTACGAACATCAGCAGGAGTGCGGAGGCCGTTAATCGTTTGAATGTGCGCATAAAAATTCCTTTCTGGTTAGTGGAAGAGTATGCGACAAAATAGCGCAAAGCAGAGGCTGTCAGAATAGAATTGGGATGAGCGGTTATAGAGAAGGACGAACGGTCAGTTCAAGGCAGAAGGAAGCCCGGATACCGAAATGTGCAAATGAGGTGCGTCGGAAGGTCAATCTGTTTGAGGGAGAAGGTAGTGGTTGTGGACTCTGGCCACAAAGTAGTCAGTACTTCTTATTTTCTGCAGGTCGTCATCATGAAGCCATGATGCACGAGTTCGATAGTAGCGTCTGACACTCTCACTATTAGGGGAGCCTTCTTGTCATCCATCAGTTCAAGACCAAATGTCAATAAGGCGCCTCGATGTACGTTTCTTTGGCAAGGTTTTACTTAGTTGGTTCCATCCTAGACATACTCAGGATGGGTCTGGAATTTGCAGAGGATACGGGTGGAAAACCGGCAGTTTCGCAATAGCGATCATAGACACAGCATGCAAGATCCGGGCTGGGTCTACTTATTTGACAATTCCCTGGTGCAAGCGTGCGTTTTTCTTTTCTCTCTTAGCCGCCTGTTTTTCTTTCATGGTCTTTGCCGGCTTTTTCTTGGTGTCTTTTTTCTTGTCCTGTCCCTTGCTCATGAGCGTTCCTTTTTGAATTGAGTCTTAAGATCAAGCTTAGAATAGCGAATATACAAGACAGGAGTCAAGCGAATTCGGCGTATTAGATGGACAATGAAATGGGGTCAGGCCGAGTCACTGTTGTGGGCAGGTAACGAGAAACTGAAAACCGAGCCTTTGCCAAG
>JAGQUY010000524.1 GCA_020438245.1 Bacteroidota bacterium | reverse complement strand
AGCCGAACGATATCGCATGTGGGATTCGTGCTTTTCAGTACGCTACTCGTATATCCACGGAGGCGCTGTGCGACCGACGGTGCGGGCACGGTACCGGCAATGGCTGCTTCATAAGTTTGCCACCTGGCAAGACCAGTTCGGCACATCCGGTTGCACCGGATGTGGACGATGCATTACGTGGTGTCCGGTGGGCATCGATGTAACGGAAGAAATTCGGGTGTTACAAGAGACAACAACCTAATCATATTGCCGGTCGGAGGAATCATGGAAAATCTCGAGAAATTACTCAGGGAACACAAGTTTCTGAAGGATCTGCCGGATAATCAGTTTGGTATTGTTGTCGGATGTGCTTCCAATGTTCGATTCGAAGCCGACCAATTCGCATTTCATGAAGGGGAGGAAGCCAAGCAATTGTATTTGATCCGTTCCGGAAAAGTAGCCATTGAGATATTCATTCCGGGGAAGGGACATGTTACCATTGAAACACTGGAGCCGGGTGACGTTCTGGGCTGGTCCTGGCTTGTTCCCCCATACCATTGGCATTTTGACGCCAGGGCGGTGGAAGTTACCCGTGCGATTGCGCTCGACGGAGAATGTCTTCGAAAGAAGTGTGAAAGTGATCATGAACTGGGATATCACCTGCTCAAAGAATTCAGCCATATCATAAGTCAACGTCTTCAGGCCACACGCCTTCAATTGATGGATGTGTACGGCGGAAAGAACGACTGGTGAACATGCTTGATACGCTTGAAATGACCTCAACCGCGATACCGACGGTGGTTCGTGTCGAAAAAATCCGCAAGGAGACCTACGATACGGTCACCCTGGTGCTGAAGGGTAGTCAATCCGGTGAATTCAAATTTACGCCGGGCCAGTTCAACATGGTCTACACGTTTGGAATCGGTGAGATTCCAGTCTCCATCAGCGGAGACGCATCTGATTCCAAGAACTTGGTCCACACCATACGGGCAGTTGGTGGCGTTACGACAGCGCTGCTCAAAATGAAAAAGAGCGAGGTCTTGGGGATTCGAGGTCCATTCGGAAAAGGGTGGCCTATCGATCAAGCCAAGGGAAGAGATCTACTGATCGTTGCCGGTGGCATTGGCCTTGCGCCGATTCGTCCGGTCATTTATGAGGCGCTTGCACGAAGAAAAAAATTCGGTCGAATTGTCGTTCTATACGGAACCCGGACGCCGGAGGACATCTTATTCCGGAAAGAAGTGGAGAAGTGGAGAGGACGGCTTGATATGGAGGTATTGGTTACGGTTGATCGATCGACCGGAGCCTGGAAGGGACACGTGGGTGTAGTGACTACACTGCTCAAACGGGTATCCATTAACCCGGAAAACACGGTGGCGATGATTTGCGGCCCCGAAATCATGATGCGATATTCAGTTCAGGAACTGATGGAAATCGGGATGAATCCAAAGAACGTCTTCCTGTCGATGGAAAGAAATATGCAGTGCGGTTTTGGATTGTGCGGCCATTGTCAATGGGGTCCCTTTTTTGTGTGCAAAGACGGCCCCGTCTTTTGTTATGAGGACATCCAGTCGTGGCTGACCAGGAGGGAACTGTGAAAAAACCAAAATTGGCCGTGTGGAAATTTTCATCGTGCGACGGTTGCCAGCTTTCCTTGTTGGACTGTGAGGATCAATTGTTGCAAATCGCCGGTCGACTCGATATTGCCAATTTCGCCGAGGCCTCGAGCGCCATCTCAAAAGGACCCTACGATATCTCGCTGGTGGAAGGCTCCATTACAACCCCGAGGGACGCAGAACGGATTCACCGGATCCGACGGGTGTCGAAAGTCCTGGTCACGATTGGTGCCTGCGCAAGCTCGGGAGGTATTCAGGCGATCCGGAATTTCAAAGATGTGCACGAGTATATCGGAATCGTCTATCCCAAACCCGAGTACATCGAGGCCTTGTCCAAGTCAACTCCTATCAATGACCATGTCAAGGTTGATTTCGAAGTGCGCGGGTGCCCGATCAGTAAGGACCAATTGTTGTTCGTGGTATCCTCGTTACTGGCCGGTCGTCGACCCTATTTGCCGACCAACAGCGTGTGCATGGAATGCAAACAACGCGGCACAACGTGTGTGATGGTAAGCCGCGGTATGGCGTGCATGGGCCCCGTAACACAGGCCGGTTGTGGAGCGATTTGCCCGTCGTACGACAGAGGTTGCTACGGCTGCTTTGGTCCCAAAGAAACTCCGAACGCCCGGTCGCTGAGTGACCAGTGGCGTACGATGGGAGTTTCG
>JAGQUY010000523.1 GCA_020438245.1 Bacteroidota bacterium | reverse complement strand
TGATGTTGTTGTTATTCAAAGGTGCCGCTCAAAAAAAGAAATACACGACTCTTTTTGACTTTTCCACTTCCTGTCCATCGTTCACATAGTGAATGCTTGTGCATGCCGATGTAGCCAGGAGTAGGAAAAAGCAGATCATTACGAGAGACTTTTTCATTTGATCCTCCATTACGTTCAGTTCGAATCCGAATGTCAAGAAACGCAATCCAGTCTACTGCTGTTTTTTGATTTAAGCAAGCTTGACTATGTAAATGGGATTGCCTGTGTCAGGCGATAATAATCCGGAAGGCCACGGTGAAAAGACTATCCTGCCAAGTTCAGATCAACTCAAAAACTGCAAGACCAAAACTCAGGGGTTCTTTCTTTTCTTGATGCGATCTATCCGTCCCTCATAAATTGTGCCACCGAAGACGCCGCTATTGATAATCTGATTTGCCTTTTCCTCTTGATCGGTGGCCAGATAAGCCAGAGTGAGGTACCATCTTGAATCCTGAAAAAAGAGGTTCTGCGGTGTGAAAGACGTCAGCACGGGAATCGCTTTCTCCGGTGTCTTGAGTGCAATCCGACAAACGGCTGAGTATATCTTGGCTCGATCATCGCTCGGTTCGTTTTTCATGTAACTCTCCAGCTTTGCAGCGGACTCTTCATACTCGCCCAGCTCATAATAGGCCATCGCATCTTCAAGTAAACTGGCACTGCCCCTGGTAATGGGAACGGTATTGGGAAACGGTTCGAAATTCTCGTAGGCCAAATCCCGATTAGGATGGCGATTGGCCAGAAAGACGCCGGTAAAAACGATGAGAATAGCTGCCGCTGCAGAGAGTGCAAGTGCAGGCCAATGTAAAACACGTGTGGCCTTCTTTTGAGGCTGCAAAGAGTCTCGAAGCGACCGATGGAGCGCTTCGGTTCTCGTTCTTGCTTCCTGCAAATTGGACATTTTTCGAGCCCCGGCCAGCGATTCGAAACACAAATCGCACGTGGTTATGTGCGTTTCTACACGCGACCTCTCGGTAGCGGAACTTTGTCCATGGGAGTACCGAAAGGCCTCTTCCAATGACAAGCATCGCGTGTCGGGTGTTATTAATTCAGGTTTCACAGTATCTCTCCCGATTCTCTAACCAACTCATTCTTCAGATTTCGCCGTCCGTTTTGAAGGTGGCTTTTAACTTCTTTGTACGACAGATTCATTGAAGTCATGATGTCGGCGTAGCTCTTCTCTTGCAAATAAAAATACTCGATGCAACGCCTTTGCATTTCGTCTAAGGATCCAAGAGCCTTGTGGAGCCGGCTCACATCTTCTCCTTTGCCAATAAGAGTCCCAAAGTCATCGGATTCCACAATTTTTTCTTCAAAATTTTCGGGGAGGGGGACCAATTTCCTGTTAAACCATTGATTTCTTGTAACTTTATGCTTGCAGTAATTCTTGGTTACTGCGCCCAACCATGCTTTGAATTGAGTAATCCGATTGGTCTTCAAGCTTTGGGCAATGCTTACGAAGACATCCCTTGCCGCATCATCTGCATCGTCGCCTCGCTGAAAATAACCATTGCAGATGTACAATACCAGATGCTCATACCGGCTGTAAAGCTCCAGCAGACTGTCGAAGTCATTGTGTTCCCGATAACGTTGGATGAGATCGCTATCGGGAAAATCCCGTAAAACAGGTTTGGTCATAAATCAGAGTTGTTGGATTGATAAAAAATATACACCGGGATTACACTAAAACAAAGATAATTGAATCGTTGACTGTCCAACAAAGGATCTTCTGTGTGTCAGGAGTCTTTCAGGAAGAACGGCGAAGGTTGAATTTTTCCCGTTCGCGGGCGACAGTCGCTTCAAACACAGCTGTACTTTCCATGGGCTCCAGACCAATCAACGTTCTGGCAAAATTCAACGCATCGTCAAGATTGCCAAAATAACGATCTTCTCCCATTCGTTCCAATAGACCTGATTGTTGTACGACAATTAGTGGCTGCGTATGGATATCAGAAATCAGCAAAAAGATTCTATGCTTCCTGCAACGATCAAAGACTTCTTCCAGTGCATGCAGTCCGCCCACATCCATATATGGAACGAACCTCATCCGAAGAATCAAGACACGAGGAGCTCCTGAGCCGACTGTTATCGTATCATGAAACTTGTCAACTGTTCCAAAAAAGAACGGGCCGTTTATTTCAAAAACCTGCACACCGTTCGGGACGGTTCGTTTTTGAACCGCATTGGGATCGGGAAGCTCTTCAGTGTCTTCAATATCTTCCTTTAGAATACGAATATGGGTCACATCGGCCATTTGCTTCATAAACATGAATGCGGCCATGATCATTCCAACTTCGATGGCAACGGTCAGATCGATCAATACAGTCAGAAAGAACGTGGTAAGCAGGATGGCCGTATCCATCTTAGGTCCCTTGAGAATCATCAAGAATGCATGTCGCTCTGACATATTGTAGGCCACAAACACCAGTATGGCAGCCAGACATGACAACGGAATCAGTCCGACCCACCGGCCAAAAATGAGCATCACAAACAGCAAGACAAATGCATGGATAATGCCGGCAACCGGCGTCTTGCCGCCATTCTTGATATTTGTGGCAGTCCGAGCGATGGCTCCGGTCGCAGGAATGCCTCCGAAGATCGGAGTGATAATATTAGCAATTCCTTGTCCGATCAATTCCATATTTGAACGATGTCGGCCTCCGATCATACCGTCTGCCACAACGGCTGAAAGAAGGGATTCAATCGCGGCCAGCATGGCAATAGTAATTGCCGGGGCCATTAGACTCCGAAAAGTCGCCCATCTTAACTCTGGGAAATCGGGCATTGGCAATGAAGACGGAATATCGCCGAAGCGGCCTTGAATTGTCTCTACCGGCAGATTCAGGAAGTGAACGAGCAGCGTGCTGAGCAAAATAGCTACCAGAGAACCCGGTATCTTCCAGTTGAGTCTCGACCAATACACGATGAGAAGCAGAGACCCCATTCCAATACCGGCGGAATAGGGGTTTATGGATGAGAAATGCGTGATGTACATGTGCCACTTGTCTACAAAATTTCCGGGAAGGTGCTCGATCGGTAAACCGAAGAAGTCCATGATCTGAGAAGAGAAAATAATCAATGCAATTCCACTGGTGAAGCCGGTTATGATTGGATACGGAATATACTTAATAAGCCCACCGAATTTGGCCAATCCCATAAGGATAAGGATAATCCCGGCCATCGCAGTTGCGATCACCAGACCTTGGTAACCGAACTTTTCCACTATTCCGTACACGATAACGACAAAGGCCCCCGTAGGACCTCCAATCTGCACGCGGCTTCCTCCAAGGGTGGATATGAGAAAACCCGCAACAATGGCGGTATAGAGCCCCTTTTCTGGCGACACGCCTGATGCAATGGCAAAAGCAATGGCGAGCGGCAACGCGACGATCCCGACAACAACCCCGGCTGTCAGGTCGCCGATGAATTGCTTTCTGGAATACGTTTTTAACGTCGTAACAATCTTTGGAACGAACATGGACAGGTCCTTTTGAGTCGGCGAAATATAGGTACAAGCATTTATCAAAATCCAAAGCTTTCCGCAGGAACCTGAAGGACAAATAGCAGGCCGACGAATGATGTGATCCAACCATAAATCTTTGTTTGCCTCAGGGGCTTTTATCCCTATCTTTAATTTCAGAGAATGGAAGTTCCCATGCCCCTTATTGAACTAAATGTCCTTTACAAAACCGTCGCTGAGCAAGTCGCGCCGTTGGAAAAGCTCCACGCTTCACGGCTGAAATGTCGCAAGGGCTGCAACGAATGTTGCGTCGATGATCTGACTGTTTTTGACGTTGAGGCGGAAAATATTCGACAAAAGTACAGACAGCTTCTCGCCGAAGGTGCCCCGCATCCGGCGGGTAAGTGTGCGTTTCTGGATGAAGCGGGGGCTTGCCGTATCTACGATGCGAGGCCGTATGTATGCCGAACGCAAGGCTTGCCGTTACGATGGATAGATGAAGACGCAAATGCGGAGATGCGGGACATTTGCCCTTTAAATGCCGAAGGAGCTCCCGTAGAATCGTTGCCTGCCGACGAATGCTGGACCATTGGACCCATGGAGGCAAAGTTGTCTGAGCTTCAAGGGAAAAAGGATGACGGGAAACCGCGTCGTATTTCGCTTCGGGAGCTTTTCAGGAAAGGTCCGGCAGCCAGTTGGGTTTTACTTCGGCTGGATGACAACGGCAATGAGTTTGAAATCCGTCGATTTGCCGACGAATTGGATGCGGAAATCCAGAAACAGGAAATGGAAACCATCGATCATAAACAAACCTACCTATTGCGATACGAAGGAGGGGAATGAAGAGGTTGACTACTTTGCTCGAAAACAACCGAGCATGGGCGGAGCAGATTCGCAAGCACGACAAGGATTTTTTTACCAAGCTTTCGAACCAGCAAAATCCAAAATATCTTTGGATCGGATGTTCAGACAGCCGTGTTCCCGCCAACGAAATCGTAGGACTGATGCCCGGCGAGATTTTTGTTCATCGAAACGTCTCCAATCTTGTGTATTTAAATGACCTGAATTGCCTGGCCGTGATTCAATATGCGGTGGAGGTTCTCAAAGTGACCGACATTATTGTTTGTGGCCACTACGGATGTGCCGGAGTAACAGCGGCTTTCAAGAAAATGAAGCTGGGTCTTATCGATCAATGGATATACGGAATCGGCGACACGATCGAAAGACATGAAGAGATACTCTCCCACCAAACGGAAGTGGAAACCCTGCGTCGTCTAGTTGAACTGAATGTGGTCGAACAGGTACGCAATGTTTGTCAGACCAACTTCTTGCAGGACGCTTGGGCAGGAAATCAAAGTGTTTCGGTTCACGGTTGGGTTTACAGCGTTGGAGACGGACTCCTTAGAGACCTGGATGTGGTAGTTTCACATGCCGCCGAACTTCATCAAGTTTATCGTCGGGCGTTGGAACGGGTTCACAAGAAAACCGTCTGATTGAGTTGGACGCGAAAGCCTTGTAAGACCGCTGAACTTAATAGAGGGCCATACTGAACTTCGGACGGAATTCAGCAGTCACGGGGTGGCTGTCTCCGAGGTACTTGAAAATCGATATACATGCTTTCCGTGCGAGATCGTCCAGGTAACTTCGATTTTCAGCCATGGATGCAATAAAACTATCCAGGCAAACCGGCCAATCATTGTTCTTCAAGGCCTCGATACCTGCGGCAAACGAAGTCTTGGCTTTGTTATCGGGAAGATCGTCGACCGTCATAGAAGTAAGTTGAGCCAATTGACGTACGACTTCAGCGTCATCAAATGCGGGATGTCCAAGCTCAATGTTCTTTATGAGATCCTTCGCGCGAGACGGATTCTCGAACACAGTCAATCTGGCCAACAACGCCCTTGCCTCGTCAGGAGCATTTTGCTCAACAAGCGTTTTCAGAATTTGAACGGCTTGGTCGCGCAGCCCTTGTTCCGCCAAATCGAGAGCCCGTTTAAACGCTTCCTTTTCTTCTGAAGGCACGTTCTCACTCAACCAGGCCCGGACCTGTCCCTCCGGCAAGGCCCCAACAAACTCTCCAACTACTTCTCGTTTATGGAATAGTTTCACCGCAGGGATACTCGAAACCCTGAACATCTGCGCAACGTCCTGGTTTTCATCGACATTTACTTTTATCAGCCGCCATGAGACACCGGGTTCTTGCGACAACTTTTCAACAACGGGTCCAATGACCCTGCAGGGTCCGCACCATGGCGCCCAAAAATC
>JAGQUY010000522.1:3739-5397 GCA_020438245.1 Bacteroidota bacterium | reverse complement strand
GCCGTAACGACCCAAGTCCGATTCAAAAAGCTTTCCGATGCCTGGATTCACCGATACGTAGAGAGCGGGTCACCCTTTGATAAGGCCGGTGCGTATGGAATTCAAGATCAAAGCGCCTTATTTATCGACTCCATTGATGGAGATTTCTACAACGTAGTGGGTTTGCCCATTGCGCGAGTCATGGAAGTTATGGAGCAGCATTTTTGATGTTATCATCCACCGACTATTTTGTTCCTCTGGGCAGGCGTCTCCGGGACGAACGGGAGGACCAGGACTTGGACATTTCCCATGCGGTTAAGGACACGCACCTGAGGGCGGTTTGGATTCGTAACCTCGAAACCGGTAATTTTGAGTTTGCGGAGCCGGTTTTTATCAAAGGGTATTTGCGACAGTACGCTCAGTTTCTGAAAATGAATGTCGACGAGATACTGGCTGAATACGAAACCATCGTTGAAAAGGTCCATTATCTGGAAAACGAACGATTTGTTGAGGTTCGTCGTTTCGATGCAGATACCGATGTCAGCCCCTTGGACGTTCTGGATGTTCTCCGCGAGCAGGCGGATGAGACAGGGATAACGGAGCTCGACGCCCGGGTCCGGGAAAAAGTGCTTCGGGAAAAGAGAGTCAATCTGGCGGTCATGATTACGGGAGCGGTTCTGACGGTGCTGACGGGGTTTTATATGTATCTGGACTTTGGGCGCGCTCCCGAGACGACGCCGTATTGGAAGATTGCCGAGCCAACCATGCTGGTCCCGCGTGTCGCCCCGAAAACAACCACCCGTGCAAGAATGGTTCTTTCCGATCCATTGCTTACCGACGTTGAACGGGAACTGCGCGTGGCAGAGGGGAAGTTCATCGACAGCCTTCGTCTGAGCGATCAACGCTTTACAGCAAATCTTCGGAGCGATGGAGTCATCGAACCCGTTTCGATTTACGAGTCAGCCAACTATTTAAGACAACTTTATGCCCAATGACGATTTGAGGTAACCCATGTTGCAGTATTTTATGAATCTCAGTTTACGTGTTAAACTGATGGCCAGTTTTGCACTTTTTGCCGCGGTTTTCGTAACCATCGTAACAGTGGTCTTTACGGTAAAAATTTACACGTCAGCGGTAGACAACCAGAACACCCTACTCAAAACGTATGCGGATATTACAAGTCGCAACATCAGTGCAGGACTTGATTTTGGTGACAAGGCGTCGGTGTTGAGCTCCTACGAATCCGTGAAGGGCTCTTTGGAATTTATCGTCTCGTTAGATGCGTATGACAACGTATTTGCCACCTATTTCAAAGACTCCAAAAAAGAAGAATCAACGGTGGATGTGGTCAAGAGAAACATCGAGTCATGGAAGTTGACTCGAAAAAAGAGTTGGACCTATTCTGATCGAAACATGACCTGTATCATCATTCCGGTGGTCAACAGCGTTGACAACGAGATTGGCCTTTTGGCGATGGGCGCGTCAACGGAAGTCATTACGGCGCAGTTGCGTAACGATATCCTCTTTTCTACCTTGATTCTGGTGATATCAATTGGTTTGGGTCTTGGTGTGGCGTACGTCATCAGCAATTTGATAGGCAGTCCATTGACCCGTATTGTGGATCGTCTTAGAGATATCGCAGAAGGCGAAGGGGATCTTACCAAGCGTATCGATATCGA
>JAGQUY010000522.1:0-3676 GCA_020438245.1 Bacteroidota bacterium | reverse complement strand
TGATATCCAAAGTCGCTGAGGCGTCCAACCAAATTGCAACAAGTGTCGAACGGATAAGCTCATCTACGTCAGAAGTGGCTGTGGGAGCGGAACAGCAGTCGAATCAGTCCACGATGGTAGCGGTAGCCTCGGAAGAGATGTCTGCTACGATTGTTCAGACATCGACGAATACCGGCGACGCTGTACAGCTTTCCCGAGATGCGCACGAAGCCGTTCGCAGAGGCCGGTACGTTGTCGACGACACAGTTAAGGGATTACAGAACATTGCGGCGGTAGTGAGTGAATCGGCCCAGACGCTGCTTGAGTTGGGTCGAACTGTTGCCCAGATCGGAACCGTGGTCGAGGTAATCAACGATATCGCAGATCAGATTAATCTGCTGTCGCTCAATGCTTCCATTGAGGCGGCTACCGCCGGAGAGTACGGCAAAGGATTTGCGGTTGTTGCCAATGAAGTGAAAAATCTGTCGGAAGATACGACCCGATCAACAAAAGAAATCGTTGAAATGATCGAGAAGATTCAACATGCAATGAACAATGCGATTCATGCCATGGAACGCGGGACAAGAGAAGTTGAAAAGGGAACTGAGCTCGGGTCGAAGACTGCCGAGGCGCTTCATGATATTTTACAAGCCAATAATCAGGTCATGGAGATGATTACAAATATTTCCGTCTCCGCACAGGAGCAAAGCCACACTGCAGAGGAAATCTCCAAGAATATCGAGAATATAGCCAAGATAACCAAGGACACCGCCGAAGGAGTCAAGCAGATCGACTCCACGACGGAAACGTTGGTCGATCAAACAAAGGTCCTGAGGGCGCTGGTTGGGCGCTTTCGTCTTGACGGCAACGGATCATAGAAATAAAAAGGCTGCTTGAAATGACCATATTTGACCGCCTTATTGCAGCGAGAAATCAAAAGGGTTCGGCGTACCTTGTTTTGATTGATCCTGACCGTACTTCAGAGGCCGACATGCTGTCAACGGTTGAACATTGTGTGGACGCCGGTGTCGATGGGATCCTGGTTGGGAGCAGCCTTCTCATTTCGAATCGCTTTAACAATACAATACAGGCTATAAAGAAAGAGTTTTCCATTCCGGTAATTATTTTTCCGGGCAGCACCATCCAGCTGTCTGAACATGCAGACGCCGTCCTGTTTCTGTCCCTAATATCGGGCCGCAATCCTGAATTCTTGATCGGGACTCAGGTTCTTGGGGCGCCCATCGTGAAAAAAATGGGACTTGAGGCTATTTCAACTGGATATATGTTGATCGAATCGGGCAAGTCGACATCTGCAGAGTTTATGAGCAATTCGAAACCTATTCCCCGGGATAAGAGCGATATTGCCGTGGCCCACGCGTTGGCGGCGGAATATCTTGGCATGAAGTGTGTGTACTTGGAAGCAGGAAGCGGAGCCATTCAGAGCGTCCCGGAAGACATGATTGAAGCTGTCACCGGCTACACATCAACCCCCGTAATTGTTGGCGGGGGCATCCGTACACCGGAGGATGCAAGAAAGAAGGTGGAGGCCGGAGCATCCTTTGTCGTGACCGGCAACGTTCTCGAGAGCAAAGACCAATTGGTTCTCATCAAGGAGTTGGCGTCAGCCGTTCATTGGAAAGGCGACGGGAAAATGTCTCTGCGTAAGGCGCAGTAAAAGCTTGTCGCCGACAATTATATTGTTTGCAAAAGAGCCGCAACAGGGCAAGGTGAAGACACGACTGATTCCGGCTATCGGCGCAGAGTCGGCCTGCGCATTGTATGAATGTTTTTTGAAGGATTCCATAACTCAGGTAAATCGAATAGCTGCACATCATGAAAGTTCTGTCTATCTGATGATAACACCGGAGTCCTCCAAATCGTATTTCGAAACTCTCTGTGCCGGTCTGCAGGTTAATCGAATGAACATTCAATTTCAGCACGGCGTCGATCTTGGACAGCGCATGTGCCGCGCTTTGAAAGTGGCTATTCAGGCAAATCCCGCCGGAGCAGTTGTTGTTGGGACAGATCATCCCACTTTGGCAGATGATGTTATCGAGGAAGCCCTCTATGCATTGTCAGATTATGATTCGGTGATTGGTCCAGCGGAAGACGGAGGATATTATCTATTTGGGACGAAAAACTTGTTGACGGACCTTTTTGAGAATATGAACTGGAGCACGCCCGAGGTGTTCGCTGAAACCCGGTCTCGTCTGCTTAATGCCGGCGTGAAGTTTTACACATTGCGAACCTGGTATGACGTGGATACGGTAGTGGAACTGAAGCGAGCGCAGGAGCAACTGAAGTCGGACAAATTCTCCTCGTTTTCGAAACGATTCTTGAACGATCTAAAACTGGATTGATTTATGACTGGCAATGTTCAGACGATTCACTTCATTCACTTCAGGTCAAAGGGCAAGGATTACGTGCTGGACTTGAAGTACATAAAGGAAATCATTCGGATGGCTTCGTTGAGTCGGATTGATGAGTTACCGGCGTTTGTCCGCGGCGTCATCAATCTTAGAGGGGAGAGTCTTCCGGTGGTGGATTTTGTTGATCGGGCAGGCGGAGAGCCGACCGCCATTACGCTACGCTCCCGAATCATGGTCATGCGAATGGGGGAAGTCTCATTTGGGCTCTTGGTTGATGATGTCGTCGAAACCCTTGCGGTCGATCGAAGCCAAATATCCGGCAATGTTCAATCGGACGTGGTCATAAATCCCAAGTATATTGCCGGCACGTTTTATGAGGGAGACCATCTCCTGATTTGGGTTGACGCCTTAAAGCTATTTTCCGCCTCTGAGTTCAAAAAATTGGAGGGTGGAAGCCATTGAGTGAGTTTTCGGAAAGCAAGGTGACAAGAAAGGCCCCGAAGCCGATCCACCGGGAAACCAATTTCAATGACGACGATTTCATAAAATTTCGTGATTTGATCCGAAGCAAAGCCGGTATTTTCTTCAGTGATCGGAAAAGAGCAGATCTCAAGACCGGAGTGCTGAAGGCTTTCCATTATTCCGGTATGAAGAATTTACGGCAGTATTTTGATTTGCTTCAGGACGAGCCTTCGAATTCTTCGGTGTTCAAGACACTGGTTTCCTTTCTGACGATCGGCGAGACCTACTTTTTCAGGCATTTTGAAGTCATCGAACGCGTGATTTTGCCCCAACTGACGAAAGCCCATCAACACGATAAGACGCTTAGGATATGGAGTGCCGGATGCTCAACGGGAGAAGAGCCGTTCACGGCGGCAATGGTATTGTACGAGATTTTGGAGGATATCGAGAGCTGGAAGATTCAAATAATTGGAACCGACATCAATGTCAATTCTTTGCAATATGCCAAGGAGGGGGTCTACCGACCCTGGTCTTTGCGATCGATCTCGGATTATTACAAGGATAAGTACTTCAGGAAATCGGAAGGGCTGTACTACCTCGATGAGCGAATCAGAAATATTGTATCGTTCGACTATATGAATCTTATGGATGATACGTACCCGTCTTCTGGCACCATGACGAAGGATTTGGATCTCATCTTTTGCCGCAATGTTACCATCTATTTTGAAGCGGATACCACAATCAAGGTGGTAAATAAGTTTTATGAATGCTTAAAAGAAAAAGGATACCTCGCGGTTGGTCATGCCGAGCCGAGCAGTCTGATTTATGATCGCTACTTGTCGGAGATCTATCCGCACGCCGTCATG
>JAGQUY010000521.1 GCA_020438245.1 Bacteroidota bacterium | reverse complement strand
TTCTTTCTGCGGACGGCAAGGTGATCAAAGAGTTTTACCGGGAGCGCAGGACACGGGTGCCGTTGTCTGAGATTCCGCAGTATGTCGTTCAAGCCCTTTTGGCGACCGAGGATCACCGTTTTTATGAACACTGGGGCGTGGATATGATTCGCTTCGTAAAGTCGGCCATGGTGAACGTGGCAACGATGAGCGCGTCCCAGTGATTCAGTTCGCTCACGCAGCAATTGTCCAGGAATCTTTATTTCGAAACCGAGAAGTCGGAAAAAACGCTGTCCAGGAAGTTCAAAGAGATTCTGACGGCGATTCAGATTGAACGCACCTATTCCAAGCGCGAAATTTTGGAGATGTATCTGACCCACATGTATTTCGGGAACGATGCGTACGGAATTCAGGCCGCGGCAAAGAATTTTTTCGGGAAAGATGCAGCCGATCTTTCCCTGGTTGAATCGGCCTATCTGATAGGGCATTTACAGGCACCGTCGTACTATGCGCGCAATCTGGAAGCGGCCGACCGGCGGAAAGTGATTGTGCTCAAGCGCATGCTCGACGTGGGCTATATTACGAAGGCACAGTACGACGAAGCGAAAGACGAAAAAGTCGTACTGGGCGGAAGCCGGTTTGAAGAGGCATCCGGAGAGGCTCCGTACTTTACCGAATATGTCCGCCAACAACTTGAAGTCCTCTCCGACAGCCTGCATTTCAATATTTACGAAGACGGCTTGAGGGTTTTCACCACGCTTGATTCGCGGGCTCAAGCTGCAGCGGAAGCTGCCTACGATCAGAGCGTCAAAGAAAAATTCAAGGGCTTGGACCGGTTTGGCGCCGGTGTACTGGCTTCGGAAGCGAGGTTGCATTTGCCGCGATATCTTCGGCAGGACGGGTACACTGAAGAGTCCATTGCATCTCTGCTCACCTCAAAATCTGCCGTCGATTCACTATGTTCCCTGTATGGCGCAGTGCAGGCCAGTTTTTTGGCGCTCGATCCGACCAACGGACACATCCTTGCCATGATCGGAGGCCGCGATTTCAGCAAATACAAGCTGAACCATGTGACGCAGATAACACGCCAACCGGGTTCCACCTTCAAGCCGTTTTTGTACACGGCCGCTATTGACAACGGCTACTCTCCGACTTTTAAACTGCTGAACCAGGACGTTGTCTTGATCATGGACGACGGTAAACGCTGGACGCCTCAAAATTACGACGGAAGCCGCGGAGGTCCTACGTCCCTTCGGGAAGCGCTTGCCAAATCGTTGAACCTGCCCGCGGTCCGGCTCATGCAGGAAGTAGTTCCTCCGGCGACGGTGGTCTCGTATGCTCACAAGATGGGAATTGAAACGCCGCTGCAGCCGGTAGATGCGTTGGCGCTGGGTGTTTCCGACGTGGTGCCGATTCAGATTATTTCGGCGTACGGCGTATTTGCCAACAAAGGAATTCATGTCGAGCCGGTTGCGATAACCAAGATCGAAGATCGCGAGGGCACCATTTTGTATCAGAGTGTGCCCCGATATAAAGAAGCGTTGAGTGCGGAGACCGCCTTCATCATGGCGGATATGCTCAAATCGGGGTACGAATGGGGGACGGGGGCGACCGCGCGAAAATTCGGATTTACCAAAATTGCCGCGAGCAAAACCGGGACCACGCAGAAATGGTCGGATGCGTGGTACATCGGCTTCACGCCGTATATTGTGGCCGGTGTGTGGATCGGGTATGATGCGTACGAAGTCACGCTCGGGAACAAGAACCCGGGTGCCGTAATCTGCTCACCCATTTGGGGCCGTTTTATGACCGCCGTATATGACAGTTTGCTATTACCTGATCAGGACTTTGAGATGCCGGCGGGTGTCGTTCGTTTGGAGGTTTGCAAAGATTCCGGAATGCTCGGGTTGACTACTTGTCCGAACAAGATCAAAGAGGTGTTTAACGCGAAGTATCAGCCGACAGAAACGTGTCCGCTGCATGTTCCAAGTTCCAAAGGCAAGAAACGCGGAATCGGGTATTAGCAAAAGTCCGGGGCGGAAAACAGGAGAGACAGATGTTTGAGTTGAAATCGGCAGAAGCGGGCAGCAAGCAGGAA
>JAGQUY010000520.1 GCA_020438245.1 Bacteroidota bacterium | reverse complement strand
AGGCTGTCGCTGAGAGAAACAAACTCCCATCGACCCAGCTTGGTGCTTGTGAAAAATCCGAATTCTCCTTTACCGCCGACATAAATCCTTCCGTCGGGTGCAATGGCTATTGAACGGACGACCGTACCCTGCCGCGTAGCCATGAAGCGCCACTGGGAGCCATCGTATTCCAAAAGGCCGTCGGTATTTCCGACGTAGATTAAACCTCGCGTGTCCTGAGCAATGGCCCAATTCTGGGAATGCGCATGGTAATCCTGTACGGTGAAATTCCGATATGGGGGAATACCGATTAGATGAATCGTGGATATATCATCCTGAGCGCGGGCCAAGGAACCAAGCGAGAACCACAGCACGGTCAGGAATAGTGAAATACAATTTGGCATATACTTAAGACTGGACGTATTAATTTGTATACGTCAGACTCGTCCAAGTGTTCCGCGCTAGTTAAACAACGTCCAGATCAGCCCCACTCTTACTTGTTGAGGTGTAACGTCGTATCCATCGAGCATCGTGAAGCGTACCCGGGGAAAATTCTCCGCTTCATAAAAGAGTTGGAAATCTCCTATATGAGCTGATATCCTGGTATTCAATATCCATCCACCCCGTGCCCTTCGCGGAGCCAGGTAATAGGCCTGCGGAGCGTCCTGAAAAGTGAATCCGTCGTGATGACTAAGATAGGATGCTGACAGAAACCCGGTAACTTTCAAATTTTTATTGAAGAATACTCTTTCGCTGTATCCTGAAATCCACGTTCGATAGGGGGGGAGTCCGGAACGCAATTCGTAGTCTCCGGTAAAAAACGTTTGACGCAGAGTCCACTGAATGGTCCAAAGTTCATGCATCATTTCCACATCCATTCCGTGTGTAGTACCGCGGCCCTTCTGACGAAGTTGAAGGCTTGTTGAATCGGTAAAAAATCCGATGGGTTCATAAAAAAAACCGTTTTCCCAACGATTCTCATAAAGGCTGACTGAAATTCGATCCATCATCAGATCAACGACTTCCAGCGTGGAGAGAAAACTGACGATTCGTTCTTTTTGCAAATCGGGTACCGATCCTTCATTGAGGCCGACACCGGTCTCCGATGCCTTTTGAACATTCTTATGCAGGTAGGAGGCTAATGGAGATGCAATGTCTTCGCTCCACCCGGCACGTGTTGTCCATTTCCACTTTCCAAATGGGATGATGAGACCGACGCTTCCCGCTGTGGTTTGTTGAGCGTCGACATGAAAATCGGTGCGAAAAGCCGGCTGTACATAGACGGAGTTCAAATCGATCATGTCAGATGCAAACAGCGCAAAACGGTCAAACTGTTGAGTTCCATCGGGTAGTCGCCCAAGTTCATTGGCTTCGTACTCGAAGCCTGCCTGCCATCCGTGCCGGCCCCACTGTCGATGATACTGACTTTGAGCGGTAACTCTCCTGCTGCGATACGTTGTTGGAATTTCCGTCTGGACAAAATTCTTCGAATCCCTGTTTATCTCTGAAAACAACCAGCGGTTTTCCCAAACATCCTGGTCGCCCGTACGGGTCAATACAAACTGGTAATCGGTTCGATTGTCCGTACGTCTGCCGCCCACCGTTGTGAAGTCAAAAGCTTTCCGGTCTCCGAAAACATTTCGCCCGTACGCGTCGTATTTGTCCCGACTGCTCTGCATGTGAAAACGAAACGACCACTTATCATTTACCAGATAATCAAAACCACCGAACCACTGTGTCCCGTTGTATCTGGTTTGCTGCAGGTTTTGGATGAATCCGCCCTTCAATC
>JAGQUY010000519.1 GCA_020438245.1 Bacteroidota bacterium | reverse complement strand
TAAACTCCCAAACGGTCTCATCTCCGTCGCTTTCAGTAAGGGTGGCGGAATCCGGAAGCCATAGATCATCGCGAATCTCCACGATGATCTGTTCCAGTTTGCCATGCAAGGAAGTGTTTTTTCGCGGTCGCAATTCAATCCGGTAAATGTTAAATTTCTTGGCGGAAGTCTTCGGGCCGACCATAATATCAAAAAGCTTTTCCAGGCTTTCCGTGGATGCACCGAGACCCACCAGGTACTGACCAAAATTCATTTCGTTGTTGGAAGTTGTAGTGACCGTTTTGTTTTGATCGTTGACGATCCAAATTTCATCACCCACGATGATGTATTCATTTTCAGATTTGGAAGAAGGGTCAAGTACATATTTTCCCGGTTTCATGTAGTAGAAGTCGGCCTTGGTAACCACCTCTTTTTCCATAAAAGCGGAAATTTTACGCTGTTTCATTTTTGCCTGAAGAGACGTCAGCGATTCTCCCGCACTTTTGACGTTGCCAAGAACCAGTTTTTTTTCGGTTTCTCCGGCCTGCAACAGAGGAACACAGAGGAACAGGAGAACGACCAGTTTTCCGAACGGATAAGCTCGAGTATTCATTCCGATATTTCCGATTAGTAGTGTGGTTGATTTAATCTCAACAACGCTTGTAAACGCTCAATAGTTGAAGTAGTATATAGAAAAATCGGGCTTTTTTAGCAATACACAAATCCGGTTGTTTCTCTGCAAAAAAAGAAAGACTTTATCATTGTATGTACCAACCTGCCAATTTTGATCCTGTCCCGGAAGCGCTTCGAAAAAAACTGGAACAGCGACTTGCACTCAGTCATGTCGGTCAACTGTTTGACTTCAAAATAGAAGACCTCCGACTGGACTATTGTAATCTTTCGCTGGCCTATCGGGAGGAAATTACCAACGGCGCTAAAAGCCGGGGCACGATCCATGGCGGCATCGTGAGTACACTTGCAGATACGGCCTGCGCCTTTGCCTTGGCCACCAACTTCGAAGGAAGGATGAGCTTCGCTACCGTCGATCTGCATGTCAATTTTGTTGCCAGAGCGCAAACCAAAATATTTGCGCATGCGGCAGTTATCCGTAAGGGATCCCGAATACAAGTTTGTGATGTTCGTGTTGTGGATGAGATCGGCAAACTGGTTGCGACGGCTTCCCTTAACTTCATTCTTACAAAACCCATAAAGTCCCATGATGACAATTGATGAAATGATCAATTCGCTTGAATCGACTCCCAAAATAGTACGTCAATTATTTGAGCAGGTTCCTTCTCGATTCTTGACGGTCAATGAAGGACCGGAAACCTTCAGCGCAGCCGATGTGTTGGGTCATCTGATTCAGGGTGAAAAGACGGATTGGATCCCACGTTTGCGGAGAATCCTAGAACATGGTGAAACGAAACCGTTTACCCCCTTTGATCGGTTTGCACATCTTCGGGCTGACGACGGGTCCGGAATCAGCAAACGGATTGACGAGTTTGCGGAATGGCGGCTCAATAATGTCGCCGTGCTCAAAGCATATGCCGCAAAGGGATTGGATTTTTCTCTTAAGGGCGTCCATCCAGACTTGGGCGTGGTTACTCTGGGGCAGATTCTTCACACCTGGGTGCTTCACGACTGGTCC
>JAGQUY010000518.1 GCA_020438245.1 Bacteroidota bacterium | reverse complement strand
ACAATACGAAGAGAGGCACCAATGTTCTTCGGGTCGAGCGAACGAACAACCAAGAGAACACACCGGCTTGGAAGAGACTGAAGAGGGGTCCAGCCATTTTTACAGCCAGACTCGCCGCCAAGCTCATAACGACAGACTCGTCACCAACGACGGAGTTATGATACATGGTCGGGTGCCCGCCGGCCAGTACACCCACGATCGCGTGGCCGAATTCGTGCCAGATGGTCGTTAGCATAAAGGCAAGGACGTAGAGCAATGCCGATTGCACAACCAATGCGATCTTGCTTTTCTGTTGATCTTCCATTCAGAACTCCTGTACAACCGTTTATGTTCAAAGTCCCTATTTGCATTAACGAATGCAATAGACTAAAATAAAGTAACAACGGAATTCTATGAAAACTCTTTCCCTCATTGTAGCCGTAACCTCATCGTTCCTTTTGGCGTCTGCCTGTTCTGAAAAAGATCGAGGTTCGGAGCATCCGCCCTCCATTCTTGATTCTCTGGATGTCGTTGCCGAGGCGTTTCAAACCTGTGTAATTCAACAAAACTCCATCGTTGTGAATGTGAGTGCGCATCGAAAGACCGACCACGCAATCGTGAGCGGTGTAACGGTGCAAGTGCTCGTTCGCGTTTATTGGTGGTTATCGTGTTCGTCACCGGGTCTTTCCGAATGGTTTACCCAGCGATCTGCTTCCGCAATCACAGGACCCGACGGAACTTGCCAGATCCTGCTCGATTTCGGCGCCAGTGATTACGCCGAAGCTCCCTATCAGCATGTGGATGAAGTGCGCATCACGAATTAGGCAAGAACTTTGCCATAGCATTTCCATCCTCCCTTCCTTAGATTGGCCCTGAAATTTCGGAGAATGCATGTCCAAAGTTAAAACGTTGTTTGTCTGTCAATCCTGCGGCTACCAGGCTTCCAAGTACCTAGGCAAATGCCCCGAATGTGACAAATGGAATTCGTTTGTCGAGGAGTCGGCGTCCGACGAATCCGGATCGGCAAAACATCATGACCAGGTCATTCGCAATCTGAAGAAAATCGACAGCTCCACCTACGTGGATCTTTCCGAGTCGGCGCAACGTCTGGAAGAAATTCAGTTTCAGGCGGACCACCGGACGCCCACCGGTATCCTGGAATTCGACCGCGTGCTGGGCGGCGGATTGGTGAAAGGTTCGCTTGTGCTCGTCGGTGGTGAACCTGGAATCGGCAAATCCACGCTGATGCTGCAAATGGCGGCGCATCTGAAAGGCGACGTCCTCTATGTTTCGGGTGAGGAGTCGGTGTATCAAATCAAGAGCCGTGCAGAACGGTTGGCCGCCTCCAAGGTAAACATGAAGATATTGGCCGAAACCAATCTGGAAAAAATTCTTCAGACCATACTGCGTGAAAAGCCTCAGGTCGTTGTAGTGGATTCGGTACAGACATTATATCGAGAGGAAATCCAAAGTGCTCCGGGATCGGTAAGTCAGGTGCGCGAATGCGCGGCACTGCTCATGCATCTCACGAAGAGTCAGCATATTTCGGTCTTCCTGGTGGGACACGTAACCAAAGACGGCACGTTGGCCGGACCGAAGGTACTTGAGCATATGGTGGATACCGTGCTTCAATTTGAAGGAGACCAGCACCATCTATTCAGAATTCTGCGTGCGACAAAAAATAGATTCGGCTCGACCAATGAGATCGGCATTTTTGAAATGCAGGACAAGGGACTGATCGAGATTACCAATCCATCCGAGCTTTTTCTTTCCGAACGCGATGTTCATCACTCAGGGTCCGTCGTAGTGCCCGTGCTCGAAGGCTCGCGCGTGCTCTTGGTGGAAGTGCAGGCTTTGGCCAGCACAACCAGCTACGGCATGCCCCAACGTACGACCAGTGGTTTCGATCTTAGACGGCTACAGCTTCTTATCGCCGTGCTGGAGAAGCGTGCCCGGCTTCCATTGGGCAGTTCCGATATTTTCTTGAACATAGCCGGTGGACTTCATGTGGAAGAACCCGCCATCGATCTCGGAGTTGCTCTGGCCATTTCATCCAGCTATCAGGAGAAACCGATGGACCCGCACACTGTCGTGTTGGGCGAATTGGGACTCGGTGGAGAAGTGAGAGCGGTAAGCCATGCCGAGCGACGGGTACGTGAAGCCGTCAAACTGGGTTTCAACCGCGTCATTTTGCCCAAGGGCAATCTGAAGGACCTTCCATCGATGACCGGTGTAACCTTGGTCGGCATTCGGCGAATCGATGAGGCCATGTTTTGAAGAATTGTCCAACTCGTAGATAAGGAAATCTGTGCGCCGAAGCATGCAGTGAATTTTGGTTGAACGCATACTCTGCTTTGTATACATTGATCCCGCTTCTATTGCATATCCATTCTTCTTAGGACATCGGTCATGGAAATTATTCTTCTGCTCATTCTTGTTGCGCTGGCCTTTGATTTCTTAAACGGCATGAACGACGCAGCCAACTCGATTGCAACCATTGTCTCCACGCGTGTCTTGTCACCGCGTAAAGCGGTCGCTTGGGCGGCATTTTTTAATTTTGTGGCTGCCTTCGGATTTGGCGTTGCCGTTGCCAAGACAATCGGAAAAGGCATCGTGGATCCGGAGATCATTACCCAATCACTGATTGCAGCGGCATTACTTGGCGCCATTGCGTGGACGTACTTCTGCACCCATTACGGATTCCCGATCAGCGTATCTCACTCTCTCATCGGCGGACTGGTCGGGGCCGGAATCTATAAGGCAGGCGTGGCCGCGCTGAATATGGCCAGTATCACCAAGGTGGTTGTCTTCATCTTTGTAGCTCCGCTCATTGGAATGATTGTTTCCTTTTTTTTGATGATCCTCGTTTCATGGATTTTCCGCAATACGAATAATGCCGGAACGAAGAGAATGTTCAAGGTCGGACAGCTTATATCTTCGGCAGCATACAGTCTGGGCCACGGCACGAACGATGCACAGAAGACGATGGGAATCATCGCGGTTTTACTTTTTTCCTCCAACGTTGATCTGCCGATATGGATGTATGACAAATCCCTCGGATTTTATGTACCCACGTGGATCATCTTCGCTGCCTACACGGCTATCGGATTGGGAACCCTGACGGGCGGCTGGAAGGTCATTCAAACGATGGGTGTCAAGCTTACACATCTCCAGCCGGTTGGCGGCTTCAGTGCGGAAACGGGTGGCGCCTTGGTTCTCTTTGGAACGGCGCTTTTCGGTATTCCCGTCAGCACGACGCATACCATCGCAGGCTCCATCATGGGTGTGGGGGCCACACGCCGCATTTCCGCCGTACGGTGGGGCATTGCGGGTCGCATGATCTGGGCTTGGGTACTAACCATACCGGCCTCCGCCCTTGTCGCAGCTCTAACATTCTACCTCATTGAACTATTTTTCCATTGAGAAGATTATGGCTTACGATGACACCCTGGCTGAACTGATCCGCAAACAATTTCTTTCCCGAAAAGTCCGCACCGAAGAAAAAAAAATGATGGGCGGATTGACTTTTATGGTGAAAGGTAAAATGTGCGTGGGAATTCTGAAAGACGAGCTCATGGTACGGATCGATCCGACAGATCACGACGAGGCCTTGAAGCGCACGGGTTGCCGAGAAATGGATTTCACCGGAAGACCGATGCGGGGATTTGTGTTCGTCGGCCCGAAAGGTATTCAGCGGGATCTGTCCTACTGGATCGACTCCGCATTGGCATATAATTCCGTAGCGAAGGCGTCAAAGAAAAAAATGAAGAAGACTGCTGCCAAAACAGCCAAACGGGTGACGCAAAACATCGGAAAGAAACGAAAAAAGAAGTCCGGCTCGCCCAAGCTCTGAGTAAGCTGATTACCAGCGCGTACGTTTACTGCCGCCCATCCAATACTGAAACTTTCACTTCAAAAGAAATCACACGGATCAAACCAATTCGCCAGCAATTCCCTGGAATTGACGTAACCGCGGATGTTCAGATCAGTCCCTTTGTGAATGGACAGGTGCAGATGTTTCCGCTCGCCGTCCGTTTCGGGAATTGAATTATTTCAGAAATTAATCTCCTCTTCAACAACATACTGAGGACGTTGTTTAACCTCATCGTATATTCTCCCCACATACTCTCCAATGATGCCAATAGCAATCAGTTGGATTCCACCAAGGAAGAATACAATAACCAGCGTTGAGGTCCATCCTCGTGGAGTATAGATATCAGTGTATTTGAGAACGACAGCTATTAAACCGCCAACAAAGCTCAATGATGACACAATCAATCCAAACAACGTGGTGAGTCGCAATGGAAATTGTGAGAAGGAGAATAGTCCATCTATCGCCAACTTGATTAATTTGGGAAGTGTGTATTTAACTTCACCTGCACGACGACGGTCTCTTTCATACGGAATACCAACCTGTCTAAACCCGACCCAAGAACGCAGACCCCTCACAAAACGGTTGCGTTCCGGCATTGAATTAAGATGCTGCACGACTACTTTGTCCATTAAACAAAAATCCCCGGTATCCAATGGAATCGGAATATCCGAAAGTCTCTGGAGTATGCGGTAGAACCCGGCATACGCCAAGCGTTTAGCTATGTTCTCCTTGCGTTTGGTTCTAACCGCATATACTACTTTATAGCCTTCACGCCATTTGGTCAGCATGGTGGAAATGAACTCGGGGGGATCCTGCAAATCAGCATCCAGAATTACTACCACATCACCGCGACATCTCTTTAATCCCGCCGTAACTGCCGTTTGATGCCCAAAGTTGCGTGAAAAGCTGATTATTTTTACAGACGAGTCTATGTTGACAATTTCCTTCAGCAAAGGCAACGTCCTATCCTTACTACCATCATCTACAAAAATAATCTCTTGTTTCTGAAATGGAAGACTTTGAAGAGCTGTCTTCACCCTACTATAGCAAGCCTTTATGTTTTCTTCCTCAAAAAACACCGGGATAACCAATGAAATTAATTCCACATTAACTCCTTTTGTTATTGTACCTTGAGTACCATGACATTTCCCTGTCTATAAATGATCTTAAGCAGACCTGTGGTATCAAAGTGGATT
>JAGQUY010000517.1 GCA_020438245.1 Bacteroidota bacterium | reverse complement strand
TTATGCACAGCAGTTAATACTCACCGGCTTGTTTCCTGAAAAAAATTTCACGCACAGTAGATAAACACTCAGAACAGAAGTCCCGGCAATTCAAGAAAAACCATGGGACGAAACTACTCTCTCAACGAAACGGATGCTCGAGAGATAAATAGAAGAACAACTGATTGTCGTGCGATCCGTTGAGTTGAATCGGCATGGAAATCCCGGGGACGGCCTGAAGTTCGCCCAGGTTGATTCCGTAACACAAACCCGGATTCAGAAAGTGAGTGGCTTTGTTCCTGACGCCGTTTCCGGAAATCTGGTCGTCAAAAAAGGAGACATACTCCGCGAAGATATTGAGATTGGAATTGACAATCCAAAAAAGACTGGCGCCGACATTGAACCCTTTGAGCGTTTCTTTTTTTGTGCCGTTCTTGACTCCGGGAGTGAGGGTGACCCCGGCGTTCAAGTGCGCCGCCACATTTTCATGCAGGCGTTTACTGAAGGGGAATCCTGCTTGATAGGATGGCTTTCCCGAACCCAAGCCCTTCGTATCGTTGCCGGTCGCAAGGAGGACAGAGAAACGGGGCGTGAAAGCCACCGGATCGTTCATCGTTAACATCTGATAACGGTAATTTAGAGCAATGTCGCCAAGACCGGATTTCGATGGATTACGCATCCAGGTATACGGAATTGTAAAACTGAACTGATGGCGCTCGGGCCGGTTTGTAAATATCATCGGCCATTCCTGCGTAAATCCATATTCCCATATCCTATTGTCGCGAGAATAAACGAGAGTGGAAATATGCTGGACTTCGGACGCACCCTGATTGTACGCTTCCTCCAACAGAAAAGAGTTGTCAACGATGGCTTCGAAATACCGTGATTGGGCCACCGCCATGGACGTCATACTCAGCAGTCCAAATAAGAAAATCCTCATAGTAGTCCTCCTAATAGTCATGGGTATCGAAGTCAAAAATATCCACTGGCCGGGCCTAAATCAGGCAGCTTTCTGTAGAACGCATTTCAAATACACGTTTTCACCGTTCCAGAATCTCCTGTAAACACCCGTTTCACGAATTCCCGCAAAATCACGGAAGTACTTCCGCAAGGGCCCTTTAACTATCTTTCGGATGAGCTGATCCTTTCGATCGGTGTCCAGTTCGAGGGCACGAAGTACATTCGCGGTAATATCCTTCTCTTCAATGAGATGCAAACCCGATGTATCAATATCCTTGCGCAATTCTTTGGCCTGATCCTTTCCGCGGAGATCTGCAAAAAGGAAAAACCCTCCGGGTTTGAGTACCCTTTTTACCTCTGAAAGGAATCGGGGCATGGACGCATAACAGTGGGAAGACTCTACGTTCACCACCGCGTCAAATCCGTTGCTTTCAAATGGCAAGTTTTCCGCGTCGCCCTTCACAAAAGAAAGAGTGGCGAAAGCATGGTGTTGTCTGCAAAAAGCAACAACCGCCTCTGAAAAATCAACTCCCACCAAGGATGCCGGCTTCAGATAGCGTGCCATGTACGATGCACCCCCGCCCCGGCCACAGCCCACCTCCAGGACATGTAACCCGGCCAGAGGGATCGAATTGGCAACCTCATGGTAGAGCTGAATGCAAAACCGATCGGCTTCATCCTCATCATCGAGAGCAACACCGGTAGATGATGAATCGAGCGGCGCATAGCCGTAGTTCATAAACCTCCAAAAGCCCTGCCGGTAGGTCTTCGCCAGATACTCATAGGACAGCTTCCACACCGCTTTTCGAAGAGAAGAGGAACGATGTGTGACCGCCCTGAATAACTTTGCAATCATGGGTGCTTTCTTGATGAAACAATACTCATTATGGATCAGCAGTGCCTGTCCGTATCTTCCAGTATAGGAATTACAGACGGCAAAATAAATCGGTGAATTTTGTTCTTGCGATCGGAGAATTTGACGTCTACTTTTGCTCCATTTGACAGGAGGGGCCATGCTCAGAAAACTTGCGTATTCAATTCTCCTCGCCATTTCCGGATGCGCGTCAACCAACGCGCCCCTCGCAGTCGTCGGCTCGGTTGATCTGAACCGGTATGTCGGGACGTGGTATGAAATAGCACGGTTCCCCCATCGTTTTGAAAAAGATCTACAGTGTGTCTCCGCCACGTACACACTCCGGGAAGATGGACGGGTAACCGTTCTCAACAAAGGACGATCCATCAAAGACAATTCCCTGAGGACTGCCGAGGTCGTCGCCTGGACTCCCGATCCCAAGACGTCCGCCAAACTCAAAGTACAGTTTTTCTGGCCGTTTTCAGGCAATTATTGGATCCTTGATTTGGACAACGAGTATCAGCAGGTCTTGATCGGAGAGCCGGGACGGGAATATCTTTGGATCCTTGCCCGCTCGAAGACACTGGATGAAGAGGTCTATCTGAGGCTGGTTCAAAAGGCCTCCTCCATGGGCTTTGACACCTCCAAACTGGAGCGCGTTTCTCAATCCTGTGATTAAATTCGAACCTATTTTTTTCTTGCATTTAGGGAGGTTTTGCTCTATACTTCGCCACTTTAAAAGTAACCGATCACAAGTTTTTATTGGTTTTAGATCCCAGGAGATGTTATGAAGCGTTGTGAAATTTGCGGCAAGGGCCCCTCGTATGGTAACAGCGTAAGCCATGCCAACAACAAGACCAAACGCCGGTGGCTGCCCAATCTTCAGGAAGTCAGGGCCAAAATGTTCAATGGCGCTGTCAAACGGATCAAGGTTTGCACGCAATGTATCAAGTCCGGACGGGTCATGAAAGCCGCGTAGGCAAATTTCTCCGAATCAGAAATTTCAAAGCGTCAGACCTTGGTCTGGCGCTTTTTTGTTTTGCTCGCGAAGTCACAAAGGTACATAACCGATTTAACAGGCTTCGAGAGAATCAGTTCCGGGAGACACCCATATGGGCTCAATCAAACATCAGCAACCCGTCAAATTGATCTGCGGTATCTTCTGGACGGAGACAATTGGAGTGTCGCAAATTCTCGACGTTCTTCAAAAAACGTGGGGACCTATTGATTCGTTCGGACCGATTTTTCCTTTCAATCACACTAAATACTACGACGACGAAATGGGCTCGGATCTTGAAAAACAGTATGTGTCCTTTGAAAACCTAGTTGACATCGATACGATGCCCGACATCAAGATCTTGTCCAATTCCCTGGAAAAACCCTTCTTCGCCGATGGCAAGCGGCACGTCAACATCGACCCCGGATACATAGCGGACGCCAAGCTTGTCATGCCGACAACGAAGAATCTTTCCCACCGGGTATATATCGGCAAAAATATCTTCGCCGACCTGCAACTCATGTATAAGAAGGAATCCTTCCAATTTACTCCGTGGACATTCAACGATGTCCGCGAACCCCTTAACATCGCTTTTTTCAATACGGTGAGAGCGACGTACATGGAACAACTTAAACTACTCCGTCGTACCACTCTTTCGAAATCGGACTAAATGAAACGGCTATCCGTTCCGTCTTGGATTGCAAAGGACATCGCGCTTTCATCAGAGATCCTGCACCTTGCCAGTCCGGTCGTGCTTGGCATGGCATCCATAACGGCCATTGGTGTTACAGACACAATTATGGTTGGTCGGCTGGGCGCTGCATCGTTGGCCGCCGCAGGTCTGGCTGCCATGATCGTGTGGGCGGTTCATTGGATGACCCGGTCCGTTGAAATTTCGGTGCAAGCCCTTGCTGCTCGGCGGTACGGAGAAGGACGGCCGGACCAATGCGGAAAAGTCCTGGATAATGCGCTGGTTCTTTCTCTCGCCTTGTCAGCCTGCTGTGCGGTCGGATTGTTTTTCGGAGGTCGCGGGATCCTGTCGGCGATGTCCTCCTACGGCGAAGTAATAGATCTTGCAGACGGTTATATCAAAATTTTGTCTCTAGCGCTCTGGTCGTCGGCGACCGTATTCGCCATGCGCGGGTTTTTCAGCGGTATAGGGAAAAC
>JAGQUY010000516.1 GCA_020438245.1 Bacteroidota bacterium | reverse complement strand
GGAACCTTCCAGTCCAATCTGGACAGCCTCGCAGCGGGTAGTCCCTCGTCGTATGCGCTCAGTTATTCCCTGGATCCAACCAAGCCAAAACCAACCGCGAAGTTCAGCGTGAATCAGTTTGGTTTTTACGTCCAGGATACCTACCGCGCCATGTCCAATCTGAATGTGACCCTTGGCGTTCGGTTTGATATTCCGGTACTGCCGGACAAGCCAACGGCGAATCCGACGGTGGCCGCTACCACCTTCGCAGGCGGTCGACGAATCAAGACTAACGAAGTTCCCAGTGGTAATCTTCTGTTTTCACCCCGGTTGGGTTGGAACTGGGATGTGTTTGGGGACAACATGACGCAAGTTCGCGGCGGATTGGGTGTATTTTCGGGCCGTACGCCGTATGTGTGGATTTCGAACCAATATGGCAATACAGGTATTGAGTTCGGCAGAACCACAAGCAACCCCGGTCCCCGAACGTTTACACCGGATGTCGACAATCAGCCCGGCAAGAACTTCGGTTCGATTCCGACCAGTGAAATTGATGCGACCGATCCCGATTTCAAACTGCCTCAGGTTATTCGTTTGAACCTTGGTGTCGACCACACCCTGCCCTATGGCATCGTCGGAACCTTTGATTTCCTTCTTTCGAAGAACCGAAATGAAATCCTATACCAGGATGTTAATCTTGCAGGCGTTTCAGGAACGGTTAATTTTAGTAACAGCGGAAATTCCAACGGTAATCTTCAACGCTACACTACCACATTGACCGGTACGTCAACGAACAAGATTCAAAGCGCCTACAGCAACGTTATCTATCTGAGCAATACCGATAATGGTTATCAGTACAGCATGACGTTCCAATTGCAGAAGCAGTTCAGCGAGGGTTCTTTTGGAGCGTTTGACAAGGGATACAATGCCAGCTTTGCCTACACGTATGGCCGTGCATACGACGCCAATAGCGGCACGTCCAGCCAGGCCGTTTCCAACTGGCGTTTCAATCCGATCAACGGAAATCCAAATGCTCCACCAAGCGCAACCTCCAACTACGAACAGCGTCATCGAATCATTTCTTCCATCACCTACGATCTTGAATTCCTCAAGAACTACACGACGTCGGTTTCTTTTGTGTACTTGGGCTACTCCGGTCGTCCGTACTCAACCACCTACAGCGGCGACGTCAATGGTGATGGTCAAACGAGCAATGACTTGATTTATGTGCCTGTTGATCAGAACGACATCAACATTGTGCCTACCGGTAGCGATACCCGAACGGTAGCGGAGATCTGGGCAGAACTGGA
The DNA here is from genome assembly GCA_020438245.1 of Bacteroidota bacterium. Taxonomy (GTDB): domain Bacteria; phylum CLD3; class CLD3; order SB21; family SB21; genus JAGQUY01. The sequence goes on along the minus strand of JAGQUY010000516.1, from coordinate 3,443 downwards.
CGCGTATATCAAGGGCGACGATGCGCTCGATAAAGCCCGCGGCAAGTTCATCAAACGAAATGCAAGCGTAGAACCTTGGACCAACCGGGTCGACTTCCGTTTCGCTCAGCAAATTCCTGTGACTGATCGATATGGTAAGTTTGAACTAACTTGGGATGTCATCAACCTGATGAATCTGTTCAACAAAGATTTTGGCAAAACCAAGTTTGTGAACAACCAGGATGATACGCCGATCACGTATCGAGGTATTATCAGCGGAAAACCTGCTTTCACTTTCAACTCAAGAAAGCGATTTGTAACGTCCGACCTCGGTTCCCGCTGGCAGATGCAGTTGGGAATACGGTATACGTTCTAGCCGTCTTTTGACCAGACAAAAAGCCGATACGCACCTCGCGTATCGGCTTTTTTATTTCACTGCCGGATCGGATGGGCCGAAGAAAGACATCAGCTGATCGTCGAATTCGTGTTCCGTTTTTACGACAGAAGGCTCGACGGGAAGAGATTCCAAAAAGACACGTCCGTAGGATTTTTGGATTATTCTTTTGTCCAGAATAATGACCACTCCCCGGTCTGACTGGGAGCGGATGAGACGGCCAAAGCCTTGTTTCAGTTTGATAACAGCTTCAGGAACAGAATAGTCGAAGAAGGAGCGACCGCCGGATTCGTCGATCCGTTCCATTTTAGCAGCAACCAGCGGATCGGTGGGAACCTCGAAAGGCAGCTTCGTGATAATCAAGACCTCCAATGTCTCACCCGACATGTCGACACCTTCCCAGAAACTATCGGTTCCGAAGAGTACGGAGCCCCGATTGGATTTGAATTGCTGCGTAAGCCAGGTTCGCGAACCGTCCAGGCCTTGTCCAAAACACGGAATACCTTCTTTAAGCAGATCCGCACTTACGCTCCGGTAACAACCGTCAAGCAGAGCATAGGAAGTAAACAGGGCCATGGTGCTCCGTCGTGTAAGAACCGCTACGCGACGAATAACATTGGAACAATCGGCCGCAAATGCCGGGGAAGACGGGTCGGAAACGAAGGAAGGAATGATGAGGCGACAGTGCCGTCCGTAGTCAAACGGGGATGGTGCCGTAAAACCAATAACGCTCCCCCGCCCCATTTTGTCCAGCCCGACTCTTGATTTATAGTAATCAAAAGAATTTGCAACGCTTAAGGTGGCAGAAGAAAAAACACAGGTTCTCAACACACTTAAAAGCCGGTCTTCAAGAATATCTGCAATATTGAGCGGCACCGCGTAAAAACGTAAATCCGTGTTTTTTTCTTTTGCCGACACATCAAACCAATACACGAAATTTTCGTCAGAAGACTCGGCCAAAAAGGAAGACGTCTCCATCATCAGGACGATTTCCTCCATGCGTTGAGCAAGCACTTGTCGGTATTCGTCTATCTGCTCCCGATCGCCGCCTTCCCAAAAATCCATATCCGAAAGAACCTGACCCAACGATTTCACCAGATCATCGCCGGCGTTCCTGAAGAGATCCAACTCCTCATCGTTTTGCAACATGGGCGACTCTCCCTGGCGGAAACGCTGACGCATACTCGCTTGTGCCGCCGTCATCGCCTGTGCCGTTTGAGACCACTGTCGAAAAGACTGCTGAGAAACCTCAATCCAGTTATTCAGGCTGGATATCGAATTGGATATTAGCGCGGATGAACCTGCACCCCCCATACCGTCGTCGGCCATCTTACGAAGGTCAACCAGCAGTCCGGACTCCATTCGATCTTTTTCGTACAGGGTTGATGACAGACCCTTCAATCCCCTGAAAGAGAACTCGACACCCAAATATTGCTGGGCTGTTTTCTCCAAATGATGCGCCTCATCAACAACCAGATTCCGATACGGACCCAGAATGGCCCGTTCGGCCAGTAAATCGGAAAACAGGAGTGAATGATTGACGACCACGATGTGGGAAGCCTTGATCTCGTCGCGCATTTTCTTGACAAAACAATCCTCCGTTGCATTGCATTTCTGCGCCTGACAATACCCGCTTTCAGACGCTAGACGATTCCACAGATATCTGTTTTTGTCCAGCGCAAAACCATGACACTCGGTAATGTCTCCGGTGAGGGTCGTTTGCTGCCAGAAAAAAATCGGCATCAGTTTTTCCCGCTCCGAAACGGACCAGTGCGACGGATCGGACAAGAGGTTTTTCCACTTCTTTATACAGAGGTAGTTGTTTCGTCCTTTTGCCAGTACGGCGCGAAAGGGAATCCTCATGGCTCCGAGCAATTGGGGTAAGTCTTTGTAAAAAAGCTGATCCTGAAGATTTTTTGTGTGCGTACTGACAACAACCTGTTCACCGGATTGCTCGTTGACGCGGGACCAAATAATCGCCGGAACCAGATAGGCTAATGACTTTCCTGTTCCTGTGCCTGCTTCGGCAAGGATATGCCGTCCCGAATTAAACGCTTCTCCAATCTTCTCAGCCATTTCTATTTGCTGAGGACGCACTTCGAAATCATCCAGAAACCGATTCAAAGCCCCACCCTCCTCGAAAACCTCCGTAATCATCCGGTTCTCCACCGGCCTTGCTTCAGCTCCGGTGTCCTTATATACTACAGACCCGACGACATTCGATGGAGGTTGCGGTTCGCGGACGGGTGGAAACATGAAACGCAAAGGCGTGCCAATCGTGAGATACTTCTGAATACCAAAGACCAGCTCAGCGAGTGGCTGACGACTTTGGATCAATAGTCTGGCCAACTGTCCCAGGATGCGAGGTTCCAGACGGGCAAGCTTTTCAATACAACGGAGAAAAACTGCGCAACACTTCTGCGCATGCTCTCTCAGGCTCTCCGGCAAACCTTCTATGAGGCTGTTGGACAATTCGTGATGATCAAGCGTCGGGTAACAATTCCTGACTATATCGATAATAATTACGGGCCTTGCCAACGCGAGTGTGGGCTCGAGCTCACAAAGCTGCTTCCACTGTTCCTCGTTGTAGGTCAAAAGGGGGACGCTGCGGATCTGGTCAATCGTATTCGCAACTTCAGTTCCGGTAAACTTCTCTGTGGTCAACTTAAGCTGAAAGCAACGACAGACCTCAATCAGGCCGTGTTGTACATGTAGAGTATGAAACTCCTCATAGCCAAGATGTTTAAGCAGGTTGATCAATCAGATGGTTCGCCGGAAGAGTTGAATTGGAAAGGCAGTGTAGCCAAGACCTGAAGAGCAAGCGCTATGACCCTTTCGTCAACATCAAACCGTGAATTATGCAGTCCAAATCGGGTCTTCTCGCTGGAGCCGCTTCCCAAACGCAAAAAATAGGTAGGACAGCGGTCGGCGTAAAATGCAAAATCTTCACTGGCCATCATGGGTTCGACAGGCAGTAAGGCACCGGAGCCATGAACCGTCTCAATGGCTTCGGTCATTATACTTCCGAGTTTCTCGTCGTTCATGACCGGAGGGGCGTTTGGGATGACCA
>JAGQUY010000515.1 GCA_020438245.1 Bacteroidota bacterium | reverse complement strand
CAACATGCAACCGAGATTGCGTTGAACGCCCAGGCGGAGGTCGACGAACCGTTGCTCATCGCCCAATTGCGTCAGCTGAACAAGCAGTTCGGCTTGAATTATCGCCAGACGGTCTCCATTATCGGCGGAAATGATGTTAGTATCCGCCTGCTGAGGATGCCTCGTGTGTCGCGGAAAGAAATCCACGAAGCGCTGCTATGGAAAAACAAGAAAGAACTTCATTTCTTCAACGACGCACCAACTGTTCTGCACTATGTAATAGTTGACGATGACTCCACCACCGGTTCAGGCGAATTGTTTGTGCTGGTCGTGGCCGCGCGCGAAGAACGTATTCGACAACACCTCGCCCTCTTATCCAAAGCCGGCATCGAACCTTCCAAGCTGATCATTCGACCCGTCGCCAAATGGTCACTCATCAAACGGCTCCCGAGTATTCAGCGTCCATGTGCACTGATTGACCTGGGTCAAGAATCAACCGAAGTGACCTTCTTCAACGGCAGTTCCCTTCACTACGCACGTGAAATACAGGTTGGAGGCAACCATTTCACCAAGGCGCTTACCCAGACCGTATTCGCAGATCATCACAGCTATGGACTCTCCTTGGAAGAGGCCCGGGAGATCAGGGAGAAATGGGGACTTGAACCGTCGGGTGATCAAACCATCCACGGTATTCCGCTGGTCGAATTAGCCGTCCTCATGCGCCCCGTAGCGGAAAAGCTGGTACAGGAAATCCGGCTGTCGTTGGATTACTACAAAGAAAATTTCAAGACAAGCGATCTGAAAACGATCTATCTGACCGGACCCGTCGCGAGGATGCCCCATATGCTGTCCTTCCTTCGAGATAACCTCGATGCAGACCTGTACCCGATCAAGCCAAGTGAACATCTTCCAACCGGCCCGAATGGAGTCGACATCGAAGTGTTGACTCCGTGCTTCAACACGGTTGGTGCGGCCCTGTCCACCGGTTCAGAGTTCAACTTCCTCCCCCGTCAGCATATTCTGAATCATCGCTTCAGAAGAATGTCCTCATGGACACAGACCATCGGCCTCGCGCTTACGGCATGCCTCGCAACAGGCTTACTGTTCTCGATTCTGGCTTTGCAAACGCTTGACCGCCAACTGGAAAGCACCCGGGCAGAAGTACAAACCCTGGAGTCACAACAAACCGCTTTCGAATCACTGAAGAACGACAATACAAAAATCATTTCCCAGACGGACCAGCTACAGAACGACCTGCAATCCGATTCTTCCGCAATTCGATTGATGAAGATGGTCAGCTGCATAACGCCGGATCCCATTTTGATCCGCGAAATCAGTTGGGGTAGCGCATACAACGATGTTGAAATGAATCGATTGAGAACACTGAAGATCGTTCAGCAAAACAACGGCTCCGTCAAGCCGCCTCTTCGGCACCTGACAATTACCGGTACGGTCTATAAGGATCTTTTTTACGCCGATCTGCATGTGTTGGATTTTATCAGTGCATTTGAGCGAACTCACGCGTTCGCAACCGTCGATCTCCAAAACAAAGATAGGGATCCGATAACCGAGCGCTTGGCTTTCACAC
>JAGQUY010000514.1 GCA_020438245.1 Bacteroidota bacterium | reverse complement strand
CCGACGGCAAGGAGAAGGGGAACTTGCTGACCCTTCGCGACATCCGAAAGGTGGCAGAAAAAGAAGCCATTGAAACGGCGCTCAAACTCTGTGAGGGCAACAAAAGCGAGGTTTCACGCATGCTCGACGTGGATTACAAGACGCTTCTCACCAAAATCAAAGAGTTCGGACTGGAGGTATGAGATGATTGATACTCCGTTCATGGACGCTACGGAAGCGACTGAATTGACCGACGCACAACTGGAGCGGTCCCATCTCTCCATGCTTAACGCAATGATGACCGCGCTGATTCATGACATCAACAATCCGCTTGCCGGAATTCTCGGATATTCCCAGTACCTGGTCCGTAAATCCGATATTCCGGCAGATATCCTCGACCCTCTTAGGGATATCTATGCCGAGAGCGTCAGACTGAATCAAGTGATTGCATCGTTCTCCCAGCTTTGCCGCAGGGATGAAGGGCGCGTCATTTTCTTTCTCGGTTCCGCCATCAACGACGTTCTCCGGTTTCACCGGAAGACCTTCGCACAACTCGGTGTACACCTTGAGGAGGCTATCGCGGACCATGTCGAGTTGGTTTCAAGACGAAACTTGATTCAACAGACAGCCTCACATATTCTTACCCATGTGGCAAAGAGTCTCCCAGAGGATGCTACAGCATTTACGGTAAGTGTTGAAGTCGCCGACGAGCCGACCAGCTTCAGTATATCCGTCAAAGGACCGCTGGAACGACGTCTTGTCGAAATTGCGTACCTTGAAATTAATCGCGCACTGATGTTCAACTTGGAGGTGACTTTTGAGCAGATCCGCCGTGTCGAGAACGAAGAGCTCTTCCGCGTGACGATGAACTCCCGTGACCTTGATGACAGAGTATGACCCCGCCGCTTGCAGACATCCGGCAAATTCTCGTAATTGATGACGAAGCTGTCCCGCGGCGACTGTTGTCATCCGTTCTTCGGGACGCCGGTTTTGAGGTCAGTGTCGCGCAAAGCGGTCTGGAAGTTGAGAAGCTCTTTCATCAAAAAGAGTACCAGCTCGTCATAACCGACCTCCGCATGCCCGACATGGACGGCATGGCCGTGCTCAATTGGGTCCAGCAAAACCGTGCCATGGCACTCGTCATGCTGGTCACGGGGGTTACCGAAACGGAAACAGCTGTGGAAGCCATGAAGCATGGGGCCATCGATTATATCACCAAACCGTTCAATCCGGATGCCGTGCTGCTTGGAGTACAGCGAGCCGCGGAAATTTATCGTCTGCGATGTGAAAATCAGGAATATAAGGAAGGGCTGGAAGCCCTGGTTGAAAAACGAACAGAGCAGCTCAACCGTTTTGCAGACGCCCTCTCAAGGAAAAACAGAACCATCGTGGATACAAACCGGAAGCTGAAGGAGGCCAACGATAAACTTCAGCAGTTCCTTAATCAAGCCATGATTACCGATAAAGTCACAACCATCGGCCTGCTGGCCAGCATGCTCATTCATGGAATCGCCAATCCGTTGGGGGTTATCAGCGGAATCACCGAAGTCATGGAGAAACGATTTGTCGGCGATCCGGTGACCTCCCGGGAAATTGTCATGATGCAGAACTACGTGCACCAGGTTTTGACTCTTGTCGACCAAATCAGATCGTATGCCAAAACGGATATTTTCCAGTTTGAAAAATTCGATGTGTCGGCTGCTATCCAAAATACATCGGCCTTGTTCAAGCTGCTTACACGAACCAAGCAGGTGACGATTGACACGGAAACCGGGCCCGATCTGTGGATTTCCGGCAACCGATCACAGATCGAACAGGTGCTTGCCAATCTTGTACAAAATGCGTTTGACGCCATCGAATTCGAAGGACTCATCCGTATCCGCGCGGAGCGGCATCTCGCCAACGTGATCATCACCGTCACCGATGACGGATCCGGAATTTCGGCCGAGAACAAGGAAAGACTCTTCAAAATGTTCTTTACCACGAAGAAGAACAACCGGGGCACAGGCCTTGGACTTTTCATTTGTCACGAAATCATAACAAAACACGGCGGTTCGGTGGCCATCGACAGCACGCCCGGCCATGGAACGACCGTTTCGATCCAACTCCCCGCCGTCTGACTTCTCAATTTTTTTGATTTACCAACGCCTGAATTTTCCTGGCCAGGTCGTCCGGATCGTAGGGTTTTGGAATCAGTTCGATTCTGTTGG
>JAGQUY010000513.1 GCA_020438245.1 Bacteroidota bacterium | reverse complement strand
AATTCTTTTGTATGCAGGACCCGCGCAGTTCGGATACTGGTTCAGCGCATTTGTGACAGTTCTGTTAACAGCCGGTACCTTGTATTTCACGTATCAGACGGCCGTTGCAAGATCAATGAGGAATTCCTGGATGGTCGTGCCGCTTTTGATTGCTCAACCATTCTTTTTTATTACCAGTTTCAGTTTGTGTACGGAACCACTTGCAGCATTTTGTCTGGCTTGGGGAATGTTTCTTTTCGAGAAAAAAAAGACGCTTCCTGCGGTGCTGGTTCTTTCCTTGGTCCCCCTTGCACGGTCGGAGCTGGTACTTGCCCTGCCGATTTTTGCGTGGCTTTTGTTCAAGGAGAAGAAATACGTTCATATCCTGTTGTTGGGCAGTGGACTTGTTGTCTATCAAATCGCGGGTATGATCGCGACGGGCGATATGTTGTATTTACTGTCAGCCGGTAAGAGTTTTGCGCACGGGCAGTACGCAAACGGACCATTTGATCACTATTTTGAACGTTTTATTTTCATCACAGGCCCGGTTGTCTTTATGTTCGGGTTGTTGCGTTTGGCACAAGATGTTCGGAATAAACGACTGGATGTTCTCAATTACATTCTGGTCGTGACCCTTGCAATCCATGTATATCTTTTTTGGAAAGGTAATGTAGCTCACGCCGGCTTTTTGCGGCATTTTGTGGCTATTGCCCCCGTGATTGGGCTTCTGGCATTGGACGGACTCAATGAATGGTTTCGCGATGATAAACCCGCGGACAAGGGATTTACTCTGGCCGTGCTCGCGGCCGGAACAGTACTGGTACTTCTGTACTATTCGGTAGAACTGTTTGGAAATCAGGCTTTGGTCAACCCTGCGACGGGGCAAAAGCAGCCTGAATACATGAAGTTTATGATAGCACTTCTGATCCTTGTTTTGTTCGTCTTTAACAAGTTCATTGGCCTCAGAGGCAGCGAGACTAAACTCGTCATGTTGGTCTCCGTGATGGTCTCCTGCGTGTGGTACACAACTTCCAAGCAAAAGCCTTTGCAGCTTGCGCCAGAACAGCTTGCAGTGCGAGAGGCCCATGATTTTTACCTGGAAGCCTACAAGGACAAGGCTCCAAAAACGATGGTGGCACACTCGTGGTTTTTCTTTTTCGATAACTACAATCACTACCTAAGCCAATTTTATGAGAAACCCTTGGTGGAAATGAGGAAAGAGAACTTGGCCGACTTGCCGTCCGGGTCGATTGTGATATGGGATTCTCACTATAGTTGGCGCTTATCCAGCAACGTTCAACAGGCTGATCTTTTTAACAATGACCGATTCAAACTGAACCGAGAAATTCTGTCCACTGACCGCAGGTTCGGCATTTACTTCTTCGAAAAGGTAAAGTGATGTCAAGCCGCACCAAAGTTATTGTTGTCCTGCCTGCATTTAATGAAGAAAAGTCACTGCCGAGCTTGTTGAGTCGCATTGATGACGCATTTCAGGAGTTCGAGTTAAAAGGAGAAATTCTGGTTGTGAATGACGGCAGTCAGGACAGGACATCGGAGATTTGTCGTGGATTTCAGAGCAGCTTTCCGGTGGAAGTAGTGGATGTCAACCCCAACAAGGGCTTGGCGAACGCGATCAAAGTCGGATTTTTGACGGCGTTGCCAAAACTGAAGCCCAATGATATTCTTATTGTGATGGATGCGGATAACAGTCACACGCCCGGGTTGATTTTGCGGATGACTCGATTAATTCACGAAGGAGCCGATGTCGTCATTGCGTCGAGATATCGGGACGGAGCCAGAATACGGGGCCTGACTACATTTCGAAAGTTTCTAAGTTGGGGAGCCAGTATGTTATTTAGAACGCTGGTCGGGATTCCTGGCGTTCGCGATTACACTTGCGGATACCGAGCATATCGTGCGCAGATACTTTTTAACGCCATGGCGGACTACAAAGATCAGTTCATCCAGCAATCAGGTTTTGCATGTATGACGGAAATTCTGCTCAAGCTGAAGAAATTTGACCCTATCATCATTGAGGTGCCCCTGATTCTTCGATATGACCAGAAGGAGAGCGAAAGCAAAATGCGAGT
>JAGQUY010000512.1 GCA_020438245.1 Bacteroidota bacterium | reverse complement strand
GTATAAACAACTATTCATGGCTCAGTCAAGGAGGCTTTCGCACAAAGAAATGGAGGAAGATAATGCATCCTCGTGAAAACCATATCTGAAATAGCTCCCGCAGAAGTAGACAGGGCCGGTTGAATTCAGCGTATTCAGTTCCTTTTGTGCTTTGTGCGATTCCAGCGAAAATACAGGATGCTCGTACTCGGTCTGGAAGAGAATGGAGTCCGGATTGACCTGGTCTGCGCCATTGATGGATACAAAATAGTCTCGTTTTTCGGAGACCTGTTGAAGGCTGTTCATCCAGTATACGGTGGATGCTTCCGGTTTTCCCCCCGGGCCATTCTGTAAACGGTAATTCCATGAAGACCAAGCGCGTCGCGTGCGAGGCATCACAGATTCATCGGTGTGCAGCGTAGCAGTGTTTTTTTGATAGGAAAAGGCGGACAGTAGGCGCTTTTCCGAATCCGTTGGATGGCTCAGAAGTTTAAGGGACTGATCGGCATGGCAGGCGAGGATAACTTCATCATAGACCTGCTCGGCACCATGAGTATCCACCACCGTCACTTTCGCCCTTTCTCTTCTGACAGAGCGGGCAGCGCGGCCCGTGAAGATTCGATCTTTAAAGGGTTGAATAAGACGTGTTTTGTAACTTTCACTGCCTCCGACGAGAGTCTTCCACTGATGTTGGGTATTCAGTCCCAAGAAACCATGGTTTTTGAAAAAGCGTACCAAAGTAATTGCAGGAAATTCGAGCATATGGTCAGGTTCGGTTGACCAGACCGCAGAACTCATGGGAACCAGATATCGCTCCAGCATTTCCTTGCCGAAGCGCTTTTCCTTCACGTATTCTGCAAGCGTGTAGTCTGCAAAACGCGGATCGTATATGACTTCGACACACTCCCTGTTGAAGCGGTCGATCTGAAATAGCATTTGAATGAAATTCAGGTCGAACATGTTTTTACGTTGCGCAAAAAGTCCATTCAGCCCGGTTCCGCAGAACTCAAGCTGTGTAGGAACATGTTGAACACTGAATGTCATGGACGTGTCCTTTTCCTCAACTCCGAGTTCGTTAAACAAGCGAACCAAATTTGGGTACGTAACATGATTGTACACCATAAAACCTGTGTCAATGGGCACGGGCCGGCCGAATTCTTCCACTTCAATGGTGTTGGTGTGCCCGCCAATATAATTCTCTTTCTCGTAAATGGTGAGGTCGTATGTCTTGTGGAGAAGGTACGCACAGCTCATGCCTGCGATACCGGTTCCAACGATGGCCAGTTTTGGTTTCATGGTGCGGCAAACTCCATTCGTACTTTATAACTTTTTCCTTCTTCGTTGTAAATATTCGAGATTCCTTCGTACATCACCAACGATCTTGTTTGGGTATCGTATATCAATTTAATGGGATCAACGAACAGGCGCAGAAAAAAATTATCAATATCCATTTTAATCAGAACTGCGGATCTGCCTTTGTACTGCATCTGTTTGTCCATGTACATCCGAAAACCGAAGTAATCCAGTTGACTTGGAGCGACAAAGTTAAATGTCAATTTTTCACCTTGGATCAGACGGTTGAAATGTTGGGCGATGTAGTAATTAAATCCGGCATCCACGATGGCGGGTTCCGGAACCTGCAGCGTTTTTTCCCGAAAAGGATCGTCCGCACTGCCGCCAGAATAGACCCGAATCCCGTTCGGGACAACTTCGGCTCCTTCCAGGTAACCATTTCGAAGATCTTTCAACTCGAAGGATGGACGAAGGGCATCGGCAGTGAAGTTGACATTTCGCGTTACGATGAGTATACCATTTTGGTCTCTGTACTCAAAATTCCATTCGCCGGGAATTCCATTCCTATCCATCTGCATTCGGATTTCCGTGTAGAGCAAGATTCCTTTCGTGATATCGAACGCATTGGTCGTTAGCGTGACGATGGAAGTCGAAGGAGACGATAGGGAAATCAATGAGTAGAGCCATACAAGGATACTGGATGGGATTGTCATGGGTTACCTTTTGCTGAATAAATAGTGACTTACAAACCATTCGTTTCCGTTGCGGAAACTCCACAGTTCTTCACAGGCCATGAAAAAAAGTCGCCAATAAACCCACCAACGGGTTCTTTGTTCGCTTCCGTAGGTGCTTTCAAGAATAGACAGTACTTTGGACCTATTATCGTCCATATTGGTGAGCCAGGCGCGGGCGGTTTTCCCGTAGTGCGTACCGTTGATTACCCAATGCCGGTCGACGACCAGGCTTTTATTGAAGTACAGCATAAGGTGGTCGCTTGGCATAATTCCCCCAGTGAAGAAATACCGTGCCATCCAATCCGTTTCGTCTCGAACCTCAAACGGATAGGCATAAAGACGATGTGTGAAAATATGAATAAACAGTTTTCCGCCCGGGTTAAGCCATCCGTTTATCTTTCGGGTAAGCGCGTCGTAGTTTCGCATATGTTCAAACATTTCAACTGAGATGACCCGATCGAAGGATTCGGATGTGGCAAAGTCGTTCATGTCGGCAGTAATCACGTTGAGGTTGTCAATGTTGCGCCGTCGGCACTCGCTGTCAATGTATTCTTTTTGAGTCTTTGAGTTGCTTACCGACGTAATTCTGGCATGAGGATATCGGGCGGCCATGAACATCGACAGCGATCCCCATCCGCAGCCAAGTTCCAAAATCTGCATGCCATCCTCCAATCCAGCACGTTCGCAGGTCAAAGCCAGCATATCCTCTTCCGCCCTTTCGAGACGATCTGTGCCCGATTTCCAGTAGCCCGAACTATACTTCAAATGGGGTCCAAGGACCAGTTGGAAAAAAGCCGTAGGAAGTTCGTAGTGTTGTTCATTGGCGTCATCCGTATGGATGGCAATTGGTTCTTGCCGCAGTTCATCGACAAACTGTGACAGATGATTCTGTTGGGATTCTACGTCCCCAAGGTTTTCTTCTTTTAAGCGTTGTTTTAGAAGTTGCCGGATACCGATTCGTATCAGCGAGTCCGGCAGGTAGTTTTTTTCCAATAACCAATTGATCATGAGGGCAACTCCAAAGGGTTTTTGAACCAAGGGAAGAATGCACTTGTTGTTTTTTGATAGTGTACGTAGGCCTGCCCCTTTGATCTGATGGATTGTGCTTCAGTCGCCGGGATGCCGGTAACCTTGAAAAGAAAATACAACATGAGCAGAGGGCAGATAATCGAAATCCAGCCCATCGGAGATGAAAGCGCGAACACAAAGAAAGCGATCCAGATCAGCCATTCGAAAAAATAGTTGGGATGGCGGCTGTAATTCCAAAGACCATCTTGACAAACGAGACCCTTGTTGGCAGGGTCGGCCTTGAATTTCCGGAGCTGATTGTCGGCGAGACTTTCGCCAAAAAGGGCGAGTACAAACATGCCTAAACCGGCAAATTCCAGAATGTGAAATCCAGGTTCAGTATTCGAAACCGCAAACGCGAACGGTAGGGAGAGGATCACATTTAAGATCGCCTGGAATTGGAAAAATATGAAAAAGCGACGGGGCAGGTTCGTTTTCCATTCTTTTCGCATTTCCAAATATCGTCCGTCTTCAGTGTGACTGAGAATTCGTCTCAGCAGATGGAAACCGAGACGAAGACCCCAAAAAGAAACCATGGTCGCTATCACCAATTTTCGAGGGATCCAGCCTTCACCAATTATTCCAAAGACAATCCCAATGGCGGCCAACCCGAATGCCCAGGATGCGTCCACCAGATCTGGCCGATCGGTGCGAAGGTAGATCAGCCACGTCA
>JAGQUY010000511.1 GCA_020438245.1 Bacteroidota bacterium | reverse complement strand
TTCCCGAATCAACTGTTTGGCGTCAACCTCGCTTCGCTTTCCGAAGTCAATGAGGCGACCATTAATGCCGTATCGACTTGCGCGCCACTTGTTTTCCGAAATCAACTGATTCGGATACAGTCTCCAGGACATATTCCTTTTGTAGTAGCGAAAAAGAGTGTGCATTAGAGCTTGGATTAGCGCGGCAATTGCTATAGTCTCATCAACTCGCGTCGGTAAGTCGCATATCCTCTCTTCCAGAGTCCCGAAGCTCGGATGAGGCCTCGCGTCCCACCATATTTTCTTTCCATTGTCAATGCATTCAGTTTTTACCAGTAAGCTTACATAATCCTCAAAGGCGGACCATGTTGCAAAAATTGGTGGAAGATCTGTACGAGGAAAACGCTGAAATATTCTTGTTCTTATTGAACTTAGACCAGTATTCCGACCAAGCCAAAACGGGGAACTCGTCGACAGTGCAAGCAAATGCGGTAGAAAGTATCGCACTTGATTCTGCAATGCAATGCAGGTTTCGTTGTCGGGCATTCCTATGTGTACGTGAAGGCCAAAAATCAAATTTGCCCTGGCAATGTCCCCCATTCCCTCAATAATCTCCTTGTATCGAGCATGTTCGGTGATTTCCTGGGACTTCCAGTCACTAAACGGGTGCGTACTTGCAGCTACGATACGCAGCCCTCTTTTTTCGGCAAGTGAAGAAATCGTCTTCCTAAGTTTAATAATTTCAGCCTTCGCCTCCTTGATCGTCCGGCACACGTTGGTGCCAACCTCAACTACAGACTGATGCATCTCCATCTTAACCTGTTCCGATAACAGCATCTTGCCTTCTTCTATCATCTGGCCGCTCACGTGGGAACGGAGCTCCCTCGAAACGGGGTCAACTGTCTGAAATTCTTCTTCAATGCCTATTGTAAAAGGCGTCGAATCGGGCATATTAGGGTCTTAACCTTCCTTTGGACGACCTTTTTTGACGGAATGCTTTTCCAGCCAGTGAACGAGCGTTGCTGCGACTTGAGGTTATTTTGTGGATTACGAATGTGGGAGTAGTTCCACCACCGGCAGTTACGTTGGCCAGTGAAGATGCCGACAGGCGGGTCAGTACGCCTTCAACTCTCGGGCCAAACACGTACGGATCCAAATCAACAACCATTTCCTCGAATTGCAACTTACCATCACGCATGATTGGGAATCGGGCCCTGGGGATCTTGACTACTTCTTGTACGATGTGATCGCCCTCTTCCAGAGCGACGGCAATGCGTTTCTCCCAATCCGACTGAGAAACTTCCCTGCCGAGGGCAACTCCCTTACCACCATACTCGTCATTAGGTTTGAGAACCAGCCCCTCACGATGTCTCATAGCATAGTCTACCAAATCGATATCCTTAGTCCCCATCTTCGTTTTCTCCTTAACAAGCATTCGGGTCCAAGGGATATGCTTGCCGATCACCTTCAACTCTGCCTTGTTGAATAAATGAGCGTTCCTTTCATGAGTTAATATCGCAAAGATAGCCTTCTTGTGGACAATTTTTGCACGAAAAGGATTGATCATACATACTTTCAGGTGACGACAGGCCTCCACAAGCGCCTTCGTTTCGTCCGGTCTCTGAACACAGTCGTTGGTAAGGACGCGTTTATACACAATATTGATCTTTGTCTTTCCCTTGCGAAGATATTTGCCGTCAAACTCAAGGTCCCTGGGATCGGCGATGATTGTCTTGTAACCGGCACGTCCAAAATAATCCGCAAATAATTCAAATTCCGTATAGGTTGGCACATCTGACCAATCCACAATGGCTATAGTTGGTCGTCCAACAGTTTTGGTCCCTCTCCACGTCCGGTATGTTTTCAAAAGCTCATTCAAGAGAGTCCTGCGTATAGCGTGATTTTGAATGTGATAAGAACGTGCAAACTCTCTGACAAAAGGAAGCTTCTTATAGATGGCAGTAGCAACTTCCTGATAGGCTATACCGGCCGGACACTCCGCGTTCAATTCCACAAACTTCAGATCGTCCCCGGCCAAAAAGGAGTCCCACCTCGCTGAAATTGACAATCGGTCGTATCCGGGATCAATACCAACAAGTTTTCGCTCTTGCGGAATCAAACCCATCTGATTCATCAGGCTGTCATCCATCAACGCCGCATTCTTGAACTTCGTAATCGCGTTTCGCAAATGCGAACAAATCGTCGACAGATAATCGTACTGCAGTGTCGTTAAAAAGTTGGGCCTTAAAACGTTGAACATCGTTCTTCCGCCAAAAGTCAGTTTGGCGGAAATGCAGGCTGCTGACATTTCTTCAGTCAGTTGTTGCAGGTTTTGGGTATGCTTGTCCAGCAGCACATCATAATGTCTTATGGCTGCATCTATTTTCTTCGCCTCACTCATGCTTTCGATTTTGCCTTTTTCCTGCTTCCCCGTACAGAAGTTTTATGAGAGGGCCCGCTAAGGAAACGATTCCATCGCAGTGGCTCCATTGGGCTGGACACAGCCAATGCGCGTTCAATAGCCAGATTGGTCACCTTTTCAACTATCCATTCAAAATTGGGCGGTGTCACAGAATAATAGTCGCAATCCGGAGCTGGATTCATATAGTCAATGGCATATGGAATTTTCTTGCGGACGGCAAATTCCAGTGTATTGAAATCATAACCCAAGGCTTCACAAAGATCAATACAGTATTTCTCCAGCGTGCTCTTCATTCTAGGCTCCAAAGGCTTCGGATTCTTGACATACCTTTCGTGATGGGGCGCACCCGGATCGTACTGCATGATGTGCACGTCTCGCCGGCCAATGCAATAGCATCGATAATATTCCTCAAATTCAATGCCTTCTTGAAGGACCATACACAGATCCCCCGTTTGATCATACTTGTCGAAAAAATCTTCCTTGGAATCGATCTTATAGACGTGTTTCCACCCGCCGCCGTCGAAGGGTTTCAGGAATGACGGGAATCCGACATATTCAAAGATATCATCCCATGGTAACGGATAGATCAGGTTTCGAAAGGACTCGGAAGTTGTATTAGGCGGATGCTGATGCGAGGGCAAAACGACGGTTTTTGGGACCGGTATTCCCATCTTCTCAGCCAAGGCATAGTTGAAAAACTTGTCATCTGCGGACCACCAAAAAGGATTGTTAATCACATCGGCGCCGCACAGCACGGCATTTTTCAGAAAGGCCCTGTAATATTGCACTTCATGAGAGATGCGATCGATAATCACATTGTATCCGGACGGATCAGCCATTTTTGTTCCGCCGATTTTTATGAACTCGGCGTGTATATCCAGTTTCTTTTCCTGGGCCACCTTATTGATATTGGCAATAAGAGCATCGGGAAATGTCGTTTCCATGCCTCTCAAAACGCCGATCCGAATCTTATCACTCATTGGTCACTCCGTTCGTTATTGAATTTTCAATCGTAAAATGGTAAAACCGTTCAGCACGCTGAAACCCTTCTAATACCGATGTCTCCGAAACTTCAATTGCCGGATCCTGATATCCGTTCAGCCTCATCACAAAACTTAGATCGCTTAACGCATCCTCAGAATCATTTTGTTTGACGCTTTCTTGGAAAAACCTTATTGAGTCTGATTTCTTTTCAACGATAATGGCCTTCTTAATCAGATATGCGCGAAGTGAAAAAAAAACGGCATGGTAACAACGCAGAGCAGCGATATCGAAGCTGCGTCCATCGATAAGTCGCTCGGCGTCACCCAGACTTTCATCGGCCTTTTGTGTGAGATTAGCCGCGCGGGAAATTACGTCCATCCGTAGCAATCTTGAGACTATTGAAGAATTGGTTGTCTAAATATACGATACGGGATTTTTGGATGCAAGAAAGCGGCCCAAACATTCGCACCCGTTTGAAGGGAAATATCCTTTGCATTTAAAGTCGGCGTTGAATATCTTGTGCCGCATTTTTTGCCACAATAGCTCAGTGGTAGAGCAGCTGTTTCGTAAACAGCAGGTC
>JAGQUY010000510.1 GCA_020438245.1 Bacteroidota bacterium | reverse complement strand
GTCCTTCGATGCCGGTCAGGTAGATTCAGATCAGCAGCTTCTGGAACGGATTCGGCTTGGCGATGAGAAGGTCCTCGTCCGACTGTATCAGAACAACATTGCGATGGTTCGCAAGTATGTCTTGGATAACAGCGGACGCGATGAGGATGCGCAGGATATGCTGCAGGACGCGCTGATTGTTCTTTGGGAAAATGTTATGCGGGGCGATTTCAACCTCACCTCAAAGATCAGCACGTATCTGTACTCGGTCGTGCGAAACAAATGGCTGAGGGAAATCAACAAGCGTAAAGTCGGAAAGACCACCTCTTTGGAAAACTACGAAGTCGTTGAAGAGAGAATTGATGCGCTGAAACAGATTGTTCGTAAAGAGGAATACAAAGTGGTTCTGAAATGTATTGAATCGATGGGTGCAACCTGCAGAAAAGTCCTTACGATGTTCTATCTGGAAGAAAAAGGTATGGAGGAAATTGCGCGTGTCTTAAAGTTCGCAAATACCGATGTCGCGAAGGCAAAGAAATGGCAGTGCAAGAAAGAACTCGAATCACTCGTAAAAAAGAGTTTCTATAACCCTAAACCCAAAGTAGCCCCATGATCACACCCCATGATCAGAAATGGATTGACGACCAGGAGATATTGGAAAGAAAGCTGCTGGAACGTCTAAATCCGGATGAGCAAGCCCGGCTTGAAAATCTCCTGAAGGACAATCCATCGTTAGCAAGTGCATTGGATCTTGAAGCAATGATGATTGCAGGTATCCGTCAAAAGGGACGGGAGGACCTGAAGAATCGATTGAAGGCCGCCGTTGAAAACCAAACTGCTTTCAACATGCCAACCGGGAGTTGGCGGCTTCTTAAGGTAGCCGCAGCGGTGTTGGTCCTGGCCGGCGGATCAATTATTGCCTATTACGCTCTCAAACCGGCAGACGTGTCAACCGTTGCCAAAGAGCAATCTCCGGTAAAAGAACAACCGGCTGTGAAGAAAGTCGTGCCGACCGAAGATAAAGCCACCGAGAAAGTTCAAGGTAAAGAAGAAAAAGAAGCACTGGCCGTGCGAAAACCCAAAGAGAAGCCCAAATCGATTGTGGCAGCCCCCAAAAAACCGCCCATTTTCAGAAATCGGGAATCGGCGACGATGCCGCCGCCAAAAGAACTTCAAGTTAAGATGTGGGAGAATCAAACAGCAAAAACGGCAGTTATCAAGTTCCTTGATCCCCAAGGGCTCAATGTTAAACCTGCATTTGGGGAATCAAGCAACACACTGGATTGGTTCTATGCGTCTTATCAAACCGGTGAACTGAGTATTTATGTTGAGGCCCAGCGATTTTCCGGTTTTTTCACGAACGCAGAACTTAAGATCGACGGGCAAACGCTTTCAATTCATACCGCAGGTCTGATCTTTTTAATGGACCTTACCGAACCTCCGACAGTAAGAAAAGTCATAAGACAATAATCAGATTTTGCCAACAAAAAAGCCGGTTCGATGAACCGGCTTTTTTTTGAGCAAAAATAGATCCTACCTAAGGGTAACTCCCAATCCTACGCTCGCTGCATTGTTTGCACCAAGACTGTAATCCGCATTGACGTAGACTAACAACAGCTTGAGGGTTGCGCCTCCATAAAAGCGGAACTTGTTCTTTCCTGTCGCGGAGAACTTCTGTGTTCCAAAGCCTGTCCGATCATATTCTACATCCATGGTTGATGATTCTGCAGATAAACCACCATATACCGTCAACAGAAGCAGACTCTTGCTTGCCAGTAAATGATAGGACGTCGCCTTGGCAGTCAAGTAGTCTCCCACTTCAAGGCTCGTGTACGTAAAGGCACCTGCCACATCCAGCGGCAATGGTATTGGTATCCATTGGTTGAGATTGTGCTTAACTCCGAGCCC
>JAGQUY010000509.1 GCA_020438245.1 Bacteroidota bacterium | reverse complement strand
CTATAGAAGTCGCCCCGAAGATGCAAACGATATTTCTGCCGCGAGATGGCAAGGATTTGATGCAGTCAAACTGGATGGCGCGAGTCGCCAGAGCGGCCTTTCTAGCGCTTTGTTATTTACGAGGGACCATTTCTTCTACCGTTGATGCCATATAAATGAAATAGGCCATGATCGCTGCATTGCGCTTCATATCCTCCGGTATCACGTGATCGTAATGATCCATGTTGGTATGCCAGGTTTTGGTTCCATAGGCAATCGGATCCTGAATGAATTGAAAACCCGGCAATCCAGCACGGTCAAACGACTGATGATCGCTGCCGCCGGTGGATTTAAGTGTCAACGTTGATGCATTCCATCCTCGAAACGGTTCCAACCACGATCGGAAGTACGACTCCGCCTTTTCATTATTCTGAAGGTAGATACCCCTAATCTGTCCTGCCCCGTTGTCCAGGTTAAAATAGACTGAAAATTTTTCGAAATCTTGCTTCGTGCCGTTTGAGTCCTTCAGATGGTTCTGCACATAACCGCCGGATCCAAAAAGTCCTTGTTCTTCTCCGGACCAGAAGCCCACACGAACCGTACGTCTCGGCTGAAGTCCAAGCCTCTTGAGAATACGAACAGCCTCGGTCATGACTGCGACGCCCTGGGCATTGTCGGTGGCGCCCGTGGCGGCGTGCCACGAATCCATATGTGCCCCTACCATCACGATTTGATCTCTGAGGTCGGAACCTGCCCATTCGCCAATGGTATTGTATCCTTTTGTATCCTTGTTTTGCCATGATACCTGCAAGTCACATTCGACGATAACCTCCTTGCCTTGCTTGACCAGAGAAACCATCTGGTTATATTGCTCGGTAGAAACCATGATCTGCGGGGTAATTTTCGGCACGTTGGGATCCCAGGGTTTTGGATTCGATCTGCTGAACACGTCGCTGGTGTCGACTAAAGGAGTCATGGCTCCCTGCACATTAACAATGCCGGAATTCAAACCACGGGTACTGCCTCCCCCGCCATCGATGATCAGGGCCGGCGATTGACTGTTGATCCATGAAAATATTTTTAAACGTTGCCGGTACGCGGCAAACCGCGGAGAATTTCGATACCGTGCACGCCAATTGGATTCTCCGTCTGCACTCAGTCCTTCATTTGCCATTTCCAGCAACTCAGAATCGCTGAATCGTTTGGCCAATGGTTCAAAATTTTCTTCGACATTGACTTGTTCTCCAAGAAGTACAATGGCGTTCTTGAGTTTTCCGTCGTACGTTTTCATAATCGACGCCAGATCTGTTCCTTCGACCAGGACGACTCTTCCTTTGAGCATCCCTTTTAAGCCCGGAGACCAAGCTTTGGGATATGCCATCAGCGGGAATGCGTACGGTGATGTAACCTGTGCAGAAAAGGATTTCACATCCCATCCATTCCCAAAATCACCCCAAGGCTCGACCTCTGCCTTCAGACCATAGGACTCCAGCTTCGATTTGGCCCACTGATTGGCATCGGCCATTTTCTTTGAGTTGGTCAGCCGCGGTCCAATGCCGTTGGTCAACGCGTCCAGAATATTCATAACTTCGGAGTTTTCAACCGACTCTATCTTTATCCTGTAAGCCGTGGTGGTATCGGCCGTTTGGGCATGAACCAAGGATACCGCGAGCAGGAAAACCAGTATTGTTGTTTTTTTCATTATCAGGTACTCCTCTGTGACTGATCTGGTCAGTGATAAACCTAGTTTGACAGCAGTAACTGTTGAATAGTTTGAAATTTTCCCGCGGCGGCTATGGACAGCGGTGTTCTTCCTTTGCGATCTGCGGCATCCCGTCGACTACCTGCAGTAAGTAATATTTTGACGGCCTCAATGCGATTGTACTCAACGGCGAACAACAAGGGAGTCATCCCGTCGTCGTTGGTTGCCTCCAGTTTTGCCCCGTGATCGATCAGCAATTGAAGAATTGGCCCTTTGCCTTTGATTGCAGCTTGCATCAGAGGTGAAAAATGAAACCGATCCACCCTATTGGGATCGGCGCCATTTTCAACCAACGATTTGACTATGATAAGCCGGTCAAATAGCACAGCGAAAGTCAATGCACTCTTGCCGTCCTGATCCACCGCATTAATATCCGCACCGCCAACAAGAATGCTTTCTACCAATTTGATCGGAGCATACCGGGCGGCGTACATCAGGGCGGTTTGTCCGTTCTTTGCCGTAAGGTTCACCTTGGCGCCGCGCTTTAGCAAAACTTCAACCACTTGCTCGCGGCCTTCCCGTGCGGCAATCATGAGGGGAGTCGGCTCGTTCAACTCGCCTTGAGAAGTCGAGTCGTATTCCCTCAGAAAGCGCGCATTGGCATCCATACCGGCGGTCAGAAACAGGTTGGTGAGAATCACATCCCCATTTCGTACGCGATGAAGGAATTCCTGCGGAGTAAAGTCGACACCAAGATACTGCAGTTCACCCAGTGCTTTCTCGCGAGGACTGCTGCAGGATAAAAGGAGTGCAAGAAATGCTAACAGATATCTACGTCGAGTCATTTTCCCGTTTTCAGTATTTATCAAGGCGTTTAAGGATAAATG
>JAGQUY010000508.1 GCA_020438245.1 Bacteroidota bacterium | reverse complement strand
TGGGAAGAAAAACACCGGTGATGTCGCTCTTCCAATGCTTAAGATTCGAATATTTGGCTTGTAACCGCAATGTGCTGATTATTTCGAGTACTTCGCATTGAAGTACTTCTTGAGGTCACGAAGTACCGCCGCCATGGTTGGCTTGAAGGGTTTTCGAAGAGTGATGCCGGAGGCATTCTTGTGGCCGCCACCTCCATATGTTTTGGCAAACGCCTGTATGTCAACATTGCCTTTGGATCGGAGACTTACTTTTGTGTGGCCATCCGGAGTTTCGTAGAAAAAAACACCAAGTACAGACTTTTCAAGCCTCAGAGTATAATCCACGAATCCTTCCGTGTCGCTCCGTTTGGATTTGGTATTCTTGAAGTCCTCGTCCGTCAAAAAAGTCCAGTTAACGGCGCCTTGGCACTCACTTTTCATATTGTTGAGTGTAATTCCCAAGAGACGCATGGTGTTATAGGTACCCTGTTCAAATACATTGCTGTAGATTTCGTTGGGTCTGATTCCGACTTCCAAAAGGTCCGCAGCAATTCTCATGGTGGAGGGACGTGTCGCATTGAATCGGAACCCACCTGTATCGGTGATAAGGGCGGTATACAGTCCCGTTGCGATTTTCAGATCAGGTTTTCCTTTAAGATGACGGATCAGGTTGTAAATCAACTCAGCCGTGGCGGGCGCCTTTTCATCCACACAATTGTATTTGGCCAATCCGTCATTATCCAAATGATGATCAATGCAGATACGAACTGCGGGGGAGTTGAGTATCACGCTTTGCATGCGATCCAATCGCTTCGAAACACTGATGTCAAGCACAAAAATAACATCGGCCTTGTTGATTACCTTGTCGTGTCTGGATGGTTCATACTGCTCGATCATACCGCCGTAATTCAAGAATTGGTACTGTTTTGGGACCGGGCTGGTATTGATAATTCGCGGTTTCTTCTTGATGGATTTCAAGAAGGTTGCCAAGGCAATTTCGCTTCCCAGTCCGTCCCCGTCAGGGTTGACGTGCGTAGTCAGAACAAAGGTGGAGGCCTTCTTAAGGATCGGTGTAATTCGTTGGAACATGGTTTAATATCCTTGCATGGTTCTCAAATCACATTTTTTTCAATGGTAAGATCGTTTTCTGCAAAACGCGAAAATCTCAACGGAGTGAGGTCAAAGCTTTCGCATTTTCCTTTGGTTATGATTTCGGCAATGGCCTGACCGGCCGCGGGAGCATGCATCAGGCCATGTCCGCTAAAACCGCCTGCTATCAGTGCGTTCGGCAGGTTGGGTAGAGAATCGATGATTGCGTGATGATCCGGAGTGACTTCATATAGTCCGGCCCAGGTGCCAGGATATTTTGTTTTAATCTCCGCATTTTCAAGATAGGGCATGACGTCCAGGGCGGTCATCAACATTTGATCGAGAAACTCATTGTCGATTGTTTCTTGGTAGCCGGGCTTTTCATCGTTGTTGGCAAGTCCGATTAGAAGCCCTTTACCCTCCTTATGCATGTACATACCCGTGGTAACATCCACCACCATCGGAAA
>JAGQUY010000507.1:872-2742 GCA_020438245.1 Bacteroidota bacterium | reverse complement strand
GTGTATCGCCTTGGATAATGACGAACTTCTTCGACCACCTCCCTCACGGTTGATCCCGCCTGACCACTTTCGACAAAATTCAGGGTTCGTTGTAGCAATAGATAGTGGGCAATGATAATGGCGGCCAGCAGAATGGCCGTATTGGTCCAAAGACCAACCATTAAAAATACTGATTCATCGTCCGTAAAAGGCCCGTGACCGATGTAAAAGGAGAACACCACTGCCATGATCAGTGTAAACGAAGCGGTCTGGATGGCGGTTGTCCAGAAACCCCACTTGAAATACGCCGTCATTTCCTGAACGTCGTCCATTACAATCCTATCAGACTTTCCACGGTATCAATCAGATTGGTTTGATCAAACGATCCTTTGACGATGTAGGCATTGGCACCCACTTCCAAACCTCTTCGTTTGTCGTCGGCAGACTCGCGCGAGGTAACCATAACAACAGGAAGATTGCGAACCGTATCCGTTGCCCGAATCTTTGAGGTCAGAGTAAATCCGTCCATAATGGGCATCTCAAGATCAGTGACAACAAGATCGTACGAATTCATTTTTATTTTTTCGAACGCATCCAAACCGTCGGTGGCCGTTTCGACATCGTACCCATAGGCTTGAAGAATGGTTTTTTCTATTTCTCTCGTATTTAGCGAATCGTCGACGACAAGAATCCGGCTCACCGTTTTTTTCGGAGCCACAGGTTGCCCGGAAACCATGACCTGCCTCGTTTGCCCAATCAATTCCGGCACATGAAGAACGAGAACGATTTCATTGTCTGCCGTGACGGTCGCCGAAGAAACCTGCCTGACCGAGTGAAAATAGGACGGCAATGGTTTTACGATGATATCGCGTTCATCCAAAATATCGTCCACAATAAAGGCTTTTCGTTCACCGCTCGCCCGTGCGATAACGGCAAAATATTCTTCCCGCTGGCGGGTCGTGTCATCCATCGGTTGGCCCATGACATCGAGTAAATGATACAAACCAATCAGCTGATTGCGCTGCCGGATTGCTTGCCGGTCTATTACCTGAATAATATCGGCGCGGGTAATCTTGACCGTTTCTTCCACCGTTGGAAGCGGAAAAGCATATTGATTGTGTCCGGCACGAACAATCAATGCCCGGAGCGCCGTCAGCGTTACCGGCAAATGGATGGTGAAAAGCGAGCCGACATTCTTTGCCGTCCGAATGGAAATGTAGCCTTTCAGCGCTTCGACGGATTGTTTCACCACGTCCATGCCGAATCCACGACCGGAGATGTCGGTAATGAACTCAAGCGTGCTGAATCCAGGGTGGAAAATCAGATTTACCAACTCGTGTTCCGAATATCTCTTGAGCTCTTCGGCATCCTGAACTATTTTTTTCTCCAATGCCCTTGCCTTGATGCGCTCCAGGTCCAGACCTCTCCCGTCATCCTCCACATCTATCACAATTGAATTTCCTTCAAGCATGGCCGAGATTCGCATCCGTCCCGCTTCCGGCTTGCCCGCATTGAGCCTTTCCTGCGGTGTTTCTAAACCATGGTCCACCGCATTACGAATCAAGTGAATCAATGGCTCATTGAGTTTTTCGACCATTTTACGGTCCATCTCCGTTTCCGCACCTTCAATGACCAGCTCGACCTGTTTCTGAAGCGTCTTGGCCAGATCACGAACGGCCCGGGGAAAAGCATCGAAAATCGCACGAAGGGGTATCATGCGCATTCCAAGCGTCGACTGCTGGATATCGTTGTGAACAAGTTCAAGGGCAGCCGTAGCTTCCCGTCGATCCTTGATCAGCGAAGACAACCTTCCAAAAAGACGATCCATTTCTTCCAGACGGTCCCGGGCATCTTCGCTCAAGGATTCGGCAGGCGTTTTCAGACGAAGGTC
>JAGQUY010000507.1:0-749 GCA_020438245.1 Bacteroidota bacterium | reverse complement strand
ATCCGGATGGACTGGTCAGCCAGTACTTCACGCCGGCTTTCGGTGACATGGTCGACATGCTCCATATTGGTCTTGGTGACCCGAACTTGACCCAGCAATTCACGAGTGGCTTTCTGCTCCTGCAACAGTTTGTGAACGTTGTCCCGTGTTACCAAGCCCAATCCGACGAGCCGCTCACCCAAAGGTGTTTTCGCATCGGTTGTCTGATTGACGTGGTTGAGTTGTTCCCGCGTGATCAGTCCGGCGTGAATAAGCCGCTCTCCCAGCCGATCTCCGGATACGGCATCGCCGGTAGCGGTCACGGACGACGGTTTGACGGCAATCTCCCGATTCTCAAACGCAGCACTCAACGCCGATGCGTCGATTTTTCGCCCGCCGGCAATTTGATCCAACAGGTCAATCAGCGGGGCGTTTTTTGTCCGATCGTCACCTGACTTCTTTATTTCTTCGAGCATCTCCCCGATCGACCTGCATGCATAGTCAAACGCTCTCTTGACTTCTGCTTTCCAGGAAATCTTCCTGCCCTTCAGCGCCCGTAACATCATCTCCAGGCGCTGAGCCAGATTACCGCAGTTTTCGAATTTGAGCATGCGGGCATTCCCTTTGAGCGTGTGTGCCGCCCGAATGGTATGGTCCAACAATTCCGCCCCGGGTTTGGTCACCTTTGCAAAATCAGCCAGCGTTTTGTGATATCCCATTGCTTCCGTCAGGAATTTTTGAATGAACACTGTTTTGTCAATGTGCACTGC
>JAGQUY010000506.1 GCA_020438245.1 Bacteroidota bacterium | reverse complement strand
CGAAAGGCTTCCAATTGAGCCTCCTTTGTGGGCGCGCGCTTTTCAAGCAAATAGCGCAAGGCACCGGATGCGGCCGAGCTGGATGAAATTTCATGCACCGCTTTCACAAGGGCGACGGTAATTTTGGGCTCATCTGGATATTTTTCAGCACCCCATCTTAACGCCTCCGCCAGGCGAGAACTGCTGGAGATTTCCCGCGAAGTGCGATCGAGGAGTCGTTCCATGACCGACGGAGTACATTGGGAGTCATTCAGAATGGCTTTATAGTAAGTCAGAATTGCATAGGACGTGGCTGCTCTGGAAAGGGACCGGATTGCAGCCTCTGGCCCTTCCCGCTTCAGAATGCGGGAAATGCGACCCTCGGCGCCCAATCCCGTTTTTTCAACAACCTCGGGCAAAATGCCGGACAGCCAACTCTGCCCTTCGTCGTCAAAATCATAGTTGAAACCTTGGATTCCATACTCATATGAAAGATGACCTTCTGCATCGCTGGTAATTTTCAAGTCTCGCGTCGTAAGTCCGTTCCGATGAGTAATTTGGATAAAACCGCCGGGACTCAGTTTTTCGATCGCACGGTCGTCCGTGGACATTTTAACTTCACCTGAGGAACTTACCGTGAGACTGGAAAACAAACCTTCCTCAGCGTATCGCAGGACGCCTGCTTCCTGGGAGGCTGAGCGGCTAAATACGAACTGCGCAGTGGCTGGGGTGGTTGAAATCCACACGCCTATTAAGGCGATTATCCAAAAATAACGATTGATCATGGTCAGTGCTCCGTGCGTTGTTGAATCATTCCAAGGTTTTGTTTTTGGCAATGCCGTAGTAAACCAGAAAACCTACACCGGCCATAATGGACATGAGTCCGAAAGCCCCCGGCCCGTCAAACAATCTGGGCAACAAGGTCGCTGCAAACAACGCCACACCAATGGCAACCAAGACAATTCCCCATTTGAGAGCGTTCATCGGACTGGACTCGCCTGCTTGGGCGAACAAGTATTTCACTTTCTCATCGACCAGGCCTTTGTCTGCCAGTTTTTGGCGAAGCCGATTGTCGCTCACGGTCTTAATGACCAAATAAACCACAAAGAACAGCACAATGGGAATCAGGACTTCAAACGATTGCATATACCCTCCATTTGGTTGATGACTCGTTTCGATCTGTTTCAGTAGACAGGCAATCACCCAAAATGTTTCACTTGACCGCGTTATTGAATTTATGCAACATTTTGTTCATCAGCCTGTCCAACAGGGTGTAGGAAATCAGGGTATGGATGAACGCGTCGTTGTAGAACAAGTACTTAAGGGAGATGTTTCCGCCTATAAACTCATTGTAGACGGGTACCAGAACCTTGTTGGGCACATGGTGTTTCGCATGGTCTCCAACCGATCCGACCGGGAAGATCTTTGTCAGGAGGTTTTTGTCAAGGCCTACGAGAATTTAAGAACATTCAAGTTTCAGTGTAAGCTGTCCACCTGGCTCTCCAAGATCGCCTACAACACCTGCCTTAATTTTCTTCAGAAAAAAAAAGTACCCTTGTATGGCGAAATACAGGAGCACTCGTTGGAAAATGATGAGAAGGATCTGGATGGTCAATTCAGTGAAAGCTATTGGAGTTCCTTTTCCGCTGTGGACTTGGAGGCCATGAAAAAAGAGTCAGGTTCCATCGTGCAGAATGCCATTGAAGCGTTGCCGCCCGATTACAAGGCTATTGTCACGTTGTACCATGTCGACGAATTAAGCTACGAGGAAATCGGAGAGGTGTTGAGCATTCCAGCCGGCACTGTCAAGAGCCACTTGTTTCGCGCCAGAAGACTTCTTAAAATAAAACTATTGGAAAACTATACTGCGGAAGAGTTATGGAGTTAAGTCATTTATCTGAAGAAATGCTGCAGGCCTGTGCTGAAGGGGAGCAACCCGACGAGCCCTCAGCAGAACACTTGAAAACCTGCGCGCACTGCCGGCAACAACTTGAAGTGTCCCGTATGCTTCTTCGTTCCCTTCAGGCGGGGCCAGACATCCACCTGCCGGTTGATTTTTCCTGGAAGGTCGTGGCCAATATCGAAGAACGTACCGAGTCCCGGAAGGCGTGGCGGGAATGGTTGATGTATGGGGCACTCGGATTGTGCTGCATACTCATCACCCTTTACTATACCGGAAGCAATTTCACTTTTGAAATGTTTTCAAGTTGGATGGCGGATGTGTGGAGGGCAAAGTCGTCCGGTGAATGGTCCGCACGCGATCTGAATACACTGTTCGGGAACGGGTATTTGTACTTGGCCTACGTCGCATTTCTGTTATGGATTTACGACTTCCTCGATCAGCGTTTTGTTCAAAAGGGTCACCGGCACGCTTAGCTTGGTTGAAAATTCCATTCATTTTCTCGTCGTTTTTATCTAGATTTCCGGTGATTTGAAACAGGACCTTGCGATCCTTGAAACTGATTTCGGTCACGCTATTTCTGTTGTTTATTGTGCCTACCCTCGTCACTGGCCAGAATCCTCCGGCAAATTCCAACTATCCCCGTTTTCACGTTAATCTTGGCTACGGTCGTGCGCGATACAATGCACGTTCCGGTGTTCTGAGTGCTTATCGTGAATCCGGGTATCCGTATGCGGTCATTTCAACGGCAGACCCCAGCCCGACGGTCAGTCTGCCCATCGCGGTTAGTCTTGGAGGAGAATATTCGCTTTCACGGCTTGTGCGCATTGGAGTTGCGTTTGCGGCTTCCGCCGAGAATTCAATCAAAGGCAGCAACTGGGTCGGGGGAGATTGGAGAAACGTGCCAATTGAACGATTCGACATTGAAGAAAAAACCTCTGGCTCATCCTTATTTTTTTATGTCGATTACGTGTTTGTTCCCATGGAGAATTATCAAGAATCCCGTTGGG
>JAGQUY010000505.1 GCA_020438245.1 Bacteroidota bacterium | reverse complement strand
CCCGAAAGCCGGTCATGACTTCATCGAATAAGAGGATGATGCCATGCTTATCACACAGCGTCCGCAGTCCTTCGAGAAATCCTTTCTTGGGAATAACACAACCCATGTTTCCGACCACCGGTTCGACAATAATGACGGCAATCTGATCTGGGGATGCATGAATCAGAGCTTCGACGGATTCCAAATCATTGTATTTGGCAGTTAAGGTACCCTTGCCGACGGAAGACGGCACGCCGGCGCTGTCGGGAACGCCAAAGGTCATCGCCCCGGACCCTGCCTTGAATAGAAACGCATCGCCGTGACCGTGATAGCAACCTTCGAATTTTATAATCTTGTCACGTCCCGTTGCAGCGCGTGCCAACCGGATTGCACTCATAGTAGCTTCCGTTCCCGAATTGACCATGCGCACCATTTCGACCGACGGCATTACTGAACAGATGAGTTCGGCCATTTCAATTTCCCGTTCTGTGACCGCGCCAAAGCTCGTCCCGTCGAGAGCAACCTTCCGGATGGCCTCGATCACACTCGGATGTGCATGTCCGAGTATCATCGGACCCCAAGAACCGACAAAATCGATATATTCGTTTCCATCCGCATCCCATAATCGGCATCCGTTGGCTCTGACCATGAAGACAGGTTTGCGTCCAACGGACTTGAACGCCCGGACAGGTGAATTGACTCCGCCCGGAATGGATTTCACCGCGCGTTCAAAAAGTTGATCTGATTTGGGCGTTTTGATCATAGCTGCATTCTTGGTTTATCGTGTCAGTATATTTTATTCAGGCATTCAGCAGTTTGGCCGCTTCCATGGCATGGTAGGTCAAAATCATGTCGGCGCCGGCGCGCTTGATGCTCAATAGGGTTTCCATCATAACACGCGTTTCGTCAATCCATCCGTTTCGTCCGGCCGCTTTGATCATGGCATATTCACCACTGACATTGTATGCAGCCGTCGGCATCCTGAACGTATCCTTCACACGGCGGATAATATCAAGATAGGGAAGCGCAGGTTTGACCATGACCACATCGGCGCCCTCGAGAATGTCCAATTCCACTTCCCGCATGGCTTCTTCCGAGTTGGCCGGATCCATTTGATGGGACCGCCGATCGCCGAATTGTGGGGCGCTCTCAGCGGCATCCCTGAACGGACCATAAAATCCGGAAGCATACTTGGCTGCATAGGACATGATCGGTGTATGGATAAATCCGTTGGCATCCAACCCCGCCCGAATAGCCTTGATCCTGCCATCAAACATATCTGATGGCGCAACGATATCGGCTCCGGCTTCGGCATGAGTAACGGCTTCCTTGACCAACAGAGCGACCGATTCATCATTCAGAATGTCATCACCCTTGACAATCCCACAGTGGCCGTGCGACGTATACTCGCACAAGCAGACGTCTGTAATTACAACGAGTTCAGGAATTTCCTTTTTTAACAGGCGGACAGATTCCTGGATTATACCATGAGGATCATAGGCACCGGATCCCACTTCGTCCTTATGTTCAGGTATACCAAAAAGAATAACCGCAGGAATACCCAGCTTCTTGACCAACTCGCATTCGTTGAGCAACTCATCCATCGAAAGTTGAAATACACCGGGCATTGAGCGAACTTCATTCCTCACTTTCTTGCCGGGAACTACAAACATCGGATAAATCAAATCATCGACAGCCAACGCCGTCTCGCGCACCATAGCACGCAGCGGTTCACGCATCCGCATTCTCCTCATACGGGTCACCGGAAATTCAGTCATACCACGGCCTCCATAGATTTATGTGTTCGCGAAGGGGTGTCCCTGTTCATAATCTCTTCTGCGGTCCGTGCGGACTGCATGACGCAATCACCCACCGCGATACCGCCTCGATAGTTTCCCCGCAGATACAAACCGGGGTGTCTTTGCTCAAAATCTTCCATCCTGGCCACCTTGGATAAGTGACCCAGCTCATACTGAGGAATGGCCTGCTTCCATTTTGTCACACGCTCAAATACCGGCTTCGAAGAAACTCCGAGAATTTCTTCCAACTCTGTCGTAACCATACGTACAAGCTCACTATCCTCGAGGATGGCGAGATTCGGTTGACGAGAGCCGCCTACAAAGGCAGTCAGGGAGACATGATCCTTCGGCGCACGGTTCGTAAAAAGCGTCGACGACCAAATCGTTCCAAGGATGCAGCGGGATTCTTTTTCAGGCACCAGAAATCCGAAACCATCCAACGTACGTTTGACAGCTGCCGCCTTGAAACCAAGAAACACTTCCGCAACCGGAGGGTAGTAGATTTCACGAAGCACCTTGGCGAGCGACGGTTCAAATTCGGCAATCAAATTGGCTGCACTGCCCGCCGGAACACTCAACACGAGAACCGGAGTGTTTACTGACCAAAGGTCGCCGGCCTTTTCAACATGAACCTCATACCCCTCCCGCGTTCGGGTTATGAATTTAACATGGGTATCAAGATGGATGGCTCCCGGCATTCGTTCGGAAATACGGGATGGCAGGGTTTGCATGCCCTTCTGAAAAGAGAAGAGCTGAGCACGATCTTTGGAAACCTCCCCTCTCTTCTTACGGTCTTTGGCACCTCGGATCTGACCCTTGATCAGACTTCCGTACTTTTCTTCCAGAGCGTAGAGTTTGGGGAATGCGGCCTGAACGCTGAGCTTTGCCGGATCCCCGGCATAGACCCCTGCGACAAAAGGATTGATAGCATAGTCGAGCAATTCTCTTCCGAGCCGGCGCCGGACAAACTGTGCAATGGTTTCCTCGCCCTTGCCCCGCCCAATGAATGGTTCGCGGAGAATTCTCAGTTTCCCCGGGACGCTCCACAATCGGCTGGTGATGAGCTTCTGCGGGGATAGCGGAAGGGCGTGCAGTCGTCCATGCCTCAGTATGTATCGATTCTGAGCGAGCGAATTCGCATAGACCAGTTCCTCGCCGAGATCCAAGTCTCTGAAAAGCGTTTTAAACAAAGGCGTTGTCTCAAGTGCGCTATTTGGACCAGTTTCAATCAACCACCCATCCTCGTGAACTGTCTTCATGGTGCCGCCGACCTGCGCATTCTTCTCAAGCACCAATACCTTCTTACCCTTTTGGTGCAACAACCACGCAGTGACCAGACCTGATATGCCCGCGCCTACGATGATGGCGTCGTATGGTTCCGTTTGTTTCATAAGTGTTTCATAACCAAGTCGGACAGACAAGCAATGAACTTTTTGCTCCGTATCAACGCAGGCGTCATGTCAAAATAGCGGATGCCGGCTTTCAACGCCTCGGCTTTGACCTCGATATTGATTTCTGAAAGCGTTTCAATATGATCGGTTACAAACGCGATCGGAATTACGACGACGTGAGATACTTTCTGACGAGCCAGCTCTTCGATGGTGCCCGTCAGCGA
>JAGQUY010000504.1 GCA_020438245.1 Bacteroidota bacterium | reverse complement strand
GATTCAACGAAGGATTCGCCGTCGATGTGGCTGCGGGCGAAGGTCGTGACACCCTGGCGCTGCTCAACCGGGGCTGGCGCGTACTGGCAACGGATAGTGAGCCCCGAGCTTTCTCTTTCCTGTTGCCCCGCGTACCTGAAGATTTGAAACCGCTGCTGACCACCATTGAAGTGAAGTTCGACAGAATGCAGATTCCTCAATGCGACCTTGTGAACGCAAGCTTTGCGTTGCCGTTTTGCGAACCAATACATTTTTCAGACCTCTGGAAAAAGATCGTTGCAGCGATCCGCCCCGGCGGACGGTTCGCGGGCCAGTTTTTCGGAAAACGGGACACGTGGGCGTCCCTCCCCAACCGTAGCCATCATTCCAAGGAAGAAGTCTTGAAACTGCTCGAGGGCTTTGAGATAGAAATGATGAGGGAGGAAGAAAAAGACGATCCGCCTGACGTGCGGAGTCCCAAGCATTGGCAATTATTTCATGTGGTGGCGAGAAAATATTGACCAGAACGTATCTGTCCTTCGAAATTTCTAATGAACTTGCTTTCCCATGACCGAATCCAGCCGATACTGTATTATTTGTTGGTGAAAGAAGTTGTCAAATGGAAATCGTTTTACGTCAAACGACTGAGGATGATCTGGCTTTTGTTTTGTCTGTGGAAGGCGATCGGCACAATCGCCGGTTTGTGGTTGTCTGGTCCGAAGACCAGCATCTTGCCGCGCTTGACAATGAGAACATCGCTCACCTGGTGATCGAAACCATACCGGATCGTCGTACGGTTGGGTATGTCATTCTGTCCGGGTTACAAAACCAAAATCGCAATATTGAGTTTCAACGTATCGTCGTGACAGACAAGGGCAAAGGCTACGGCCGTGCCGCGGTGAGGGCGATCAAACGACATGCCTTTGATACACTTTCGGCTCACCGGTTATGGCTTGAAGTCAAAGATTTCAACATGCGCGCACGTGCACTGTATGGGAAGGAAGCGTTTCGTTACGAAGGCACCCTGCGGGAGTGTCTGAAAGGCCCGGACGGCTTTGAATCGCTGGTATTGATGTCCATCCTGGAACAGGAATATCGCGCACTTTAACATCGGATCTAGTTATCATCAGGAGATTGATATGACAAGTATTGGAACCATCGAAAGCATATGTCGTTACCCTGTCAAGAGCATGAGTGGCGAGACGATGAGCGAGGCGTTTGTCGGGTTTTCCGGGCTTTATGGCGACCGGTGCTTTGCCTTCAAAAATTCATCCGGCCGCAAAGGCTTCCCCTATCTGAGCGCAACGGCACAAGAGCAATTGCTGCGTTATCGTCCGCAGTTTCGCCACCCGGAAAGAGCGGCGAAACCGCCAAATTGGATGGAAGCAATGGCGATACAACCCGGTGTAATGTACGCCAACGCTGAACCGGACGATCTGATGTTGGATGTAGTAACCCCCTCCGGGGAAGTCTACGCGGTAGATGACCCGGCGTTGTCTGCTATGCTCACTGAAGGATTGCGCGGTCAGAATAGTCTCACCCTTGTTCGTTCGGACCGGGCAATGACCGACTGTCGTCCCATTTCATTGATTAGCCTGCAAACCATTCGGCAAATCGAATCCGAGTTGTCCATTCCGATGGATAAACGGCGCTTTAGGTCAAACATCTATCTTGATCTTGCATCGGAGGACGGCTTTGCTGAAGACAAGCTGGTCGGCCGAAAACTACGCATCGGCCCGACCGTGGTAATCATGGTTCTCGAACGCGACCCTCGCTGCAAGATGATTTCACTGGATCCCGACACGGGCGAACATAACCCGGAAATACTCCGCAGAGTTGCTCAGGAGCATGATACTTTTGCCGGCGTATATGGCGCCGTATTGGTGGAAGGCGTTTTGGCGGAGAACGATTCAGTTGAACTGATGGACTGAGTTGAGATCGAAGACTAATTACCAAAGATCCTTCCTGCGCAGGAAAGGCACCCTTAATGAATACGGGAGGCGGAGATGAATGAAAAGACAACCAATGCAATTCACTGGAGTTTCTGGGTCATCGGAATCGTCGCACTAGTTTGGAATATTCTGGGATCGATCAATTTTTTCATGCAGATGAATCCCGATGTGCTTGCTTCATATCGTGCATCGGAACGTGTCATTGTTGAGGGACGCCCGCTTTGGGCAACCGGTGGCTTTGCGTTGGCTGTTTTTGGCGGTACGCTCGGCTGCCTTCTGCTTCTGCTGAGAAGGTCAGCCGCGTACTACACACTGATCGCATCGTGTCTTGGTGTACTTGTTACGATGACCCACACTCTCAGCATGGGCATCGACTTCGGAACCGGTGAGATCGTCGGCATCCTATTCATGCCGTTGGCCGTGGCTGCGTTCTTGGTTTGGTACGCAAAGTACGCAGAACTGAGAGGCTGGATCGTCAAGACAAGTTCTTAAGAAGGATGGACCAACATGAAAACTACGCTTTGTTTTTTATCGGTACTCTTCGGGGTCGGCCTTCACGTATCGGCTCAGAACCTGGACCTTCCGCAAACCGCGTTGAAGGACGAAGCATCGCTCGAACGCGCGATACCGGCGCTCGCGAAGCAGTCCCTTGTGCTTTATCAGGAAACCGACAGTAGTCGCTTTCTCAACACGCTGTTCCGGCTGCAAGAAGTTGCCGGTCAATATCAGGATGCAGTCGCCACGCTTCAAAGCTTGATGAACCTGCGACGGGTTACCGACCCTGCCAGCACCTTGCCGCTTCTTCCTTTCGAGATCCTGGCAAGGGCAAAGGCAAAACAGGCTACCTCGAGCGAGACCTTGGAGGAACTGTTCAATCAAGAATTCCGTCAAGAAATCGGCCGATTGGATGACAAGACTGCCAGCGAGTCCTTTTATTGGTTCGGCGGCAATGTGAACCGAGCGCACACCAGCCTTCTTTCTGCCGTGGAAAAGCAAAAAGGTAAGGATACCATTTCGCTGCAAGATGCCGTCAGCCTGATCAAACAGTATCAGTTTTACAAAGATATTCAATTCTGGCAACCGCTTGTCATTCCCTTGATGGTTGAAGACGATGGCAGGCGCTATATTACAGACAATGATGTGCTGATCAAAACACCCGATGGAGCAACCATTGCAGCCATGATGGTACGGCCAAGATCCGCCAAGACTCCTTTACCCGCTCTTCTTCTTTTTACGATCTATGCCGACGACAATCGCTACTTCTTTGATGCCAGAAAACCCGCCGCACGCGGGTACGCCAGTGTTGTGGCGTACACCCGAGGCAAAGGGCGCAGTCCTGAGGAACCGGTGCCGTACGAGCACGACGGCGACGATGCACGAGCGGTGATCGATTGGATCAGCAAACAGCCATGGAACGACGGACGCATAGGGATGTATGGAGGTAGTTACGACGGATTCACGCAATGGGCTACCACGAAAAAAATACATCCTGCACTCAAGACCATTGTTCCCTATGTGGCCAACAATCCGGGTGATGGTCTGCCGATGGAAAACAACGTTTTCCTATTCGTCAACTATGCCTGGGCCTTTTACACAACCGACAACAAGTACCTCGATAATGAAACCTATTATGATTTCGACAGATGGAATCTCCTCAATGACAAATGGTATAAAAGCGGAAAATCTTACCGTCAGATCCCAGACATTGACGGCACGCCGAATCCCTGGTTTAAACGCTGGTTGCAGCATCCTGCGTACGACGCGTATTGGCAGAATATGGTCCCATACAAGGAAGACTTCCGCAAGATCAACATTCCGGTTTTAACAATCACCGGGTACTACGATGACGGCCAGCAGTCAGCGGTTGGCTATCTTAAAGAGCACTACAAGTTCAACAAAAAAGCAGAGCACTATCTGCTGATTGGTCCGTATGATCATTTTGGGGCGCAGGCCGCGCGTAAACCGGCAGTACTAAGAGACTACGTTATTGATCCGGTCGCGCAGATCAACACGCCTGAGATCACTTTTGAATGGATGGACTACATCTTTCGCGGCGCAAAGAAGCCTGACCTGCTCAAGAATAGAATCAACTACCAGGTAATGGGCACAAACACTTGGAAGCATGCCCCATCGCTTGAAAAAATGAGCACGTCAACATTGACCCTGTATCTGACGGACGTTAAATCTGGGGAATTCTACCAACTTTCCGGTAAGAAACCGGCCAAAGCGGCCTTTTTGTCTCAGATTGTCAATCTTGCAGACAGACAAACCAACAACAATGATGATTCCTATCCCGATCCCATTATTCACGAGATACCTGATTTTTCCAGTGGATTTGCTTTCATAAGCGATCCTTTGGAAGAAGCGGTTGAAATTTCCGGTATATTCTCGGGCGAGATCAGGGCTGAGATCAACAAAAAGGACATGGATGTCGGCTTAGTCCTGTATGAAGTGATGCCGGACAGCCAATTATTTCACCTGTCTTACTTCATAGGTAGAGCCAGTTACGCACAGGACGGAAGCGTAAGGCATTTACTGACGCCCGGTAGGGTGGAATCGATTCCTTTTGAAAAGACCCGGATGGTAAGCAAAAAACTGGGCAAAGGCAGTCGTTTGCTGATAACGTTGGACATTAATAAGAATCCATTCGCTCAAATCAATTACGGCACCGGAAAAGAGGTGAGCGATGAAGATATTTCTGACGCCGAAATCCCATTGAATATTAGATGGTATAATGATAGTTATGTAAGAATACCGATCTGGAAATAGAGAGTCTGAGCTAGATTGAATATCAGACGAGCAGCTTCAACCATACAACCCCTCACTTGGGGAAAAGCCGGGAATTCTACAGAGAATTATTCTGGGTTCAAGTCGAGATAGATTGGATCGTCACGCTTGTGGCACAGCCCAAGGAGGCCGCACACACAGGTCATGCTTAACCTTTTGCCGAGTATTTTTGTTCTGGGTTTGGCGGCTTTGGCCGCTTGGTTACTCGCCCGTGACCGTCCTTCTCCGGTGAACCGAACAGCGGAACGGTTCGCCGCAGCACGAATGTTCTTTATTGCGGTTGTCGTTCAAGCCCTCCACTTCACAGAGGAGACTTTAACCCGGTTTAATGAACAACTGCCTGCTTTGTTTGGCATGCCAAGCATTTCATTTGAAGGTTTTGTCGTCTTTAACCTTGGATGGCTTGTTGTCTGGATTGTTTCGATTCCCGTCCTACGCTCGGGCCGACCCTTTGCTTTTTTTGCTGCGTGGTTCCTTGCCATTGCCGGTATGGCTAACGGCGTGATCCATCCACTCCTTGCCATGGCCAAAGGCGGATATTTTCCGGGCTTGTTTACATCACCAATCAGTGGGCTCTCGAGTATGTGGCTGTGGCACAAGCTTCGAAAGGCAACGCAACCGACATCATGATTTTGGCACGTCGTCCGTCAGAACCCAAAAGGCACAGGATGACATTACTTTGCAAGTGGACGATGACAATTCCAAATTCTCACCAGGAAAGGATAAACTAATGATGATCAAGGATTCAAACGTAACAATCAATGTCACAGACATGGACAAATCCATTTCTTTTTATAAATCCATCGGTCTGACAGAAAAAGCCCGCTGGGGTAATCACTATGCGCAACTAACGGCACCCGGCCTTGTGATCGGATTGCACCCAAGTCAAAATTTACCCGGGGGATCAGGAAATGTTTCCATCGGCTTCACTGCGGACAACTTCGAAGAAGTGAAATCTTCGCTGCAGAAAGTATCCATTCAGGTTACGGAACGGCAGGAAGAGGGAGGACATTTTCTTCACTTCACCGATCCCGATGGAACCGCTGTCTATTTTATCAAACCCAAACCCTGACAAGGCGTTGCAAGTATTCTAAATTATTCATGATATCGACCATCCGTTACGTATGCCAACGACTGATTGCGCATTCTGCAAATTGGTTTCTTTTTGCCGGTGAATTCGGTAAGATCGTACTGCGACTTGCAGCCGCCTCTAAGATTTTTTTCCGAGGATCTGCTGCAAAGGAGGTTTTGCTGTTCACCAGTTAAAAGAGCGAGATGTTATGACCGGATTTTTCAGTGAAGTTGAGCATTGCAGAATGTAACGCCGGTCGCTGGACGTCAAACGAATTCATTTATACAGCTTCCTTATACTCCACAGCTGAAACTGGGTAGCAATTCCATAATGGACAAACCCTTGATAGGAAGAAAGCCAACACTCAGAGAGTATGTCAGATATCGGAACGGTGTACCTTTGGGACGCGCCGGCTCCCTGCTCAATATGTTGTACCGATCATTTGGGGCAGTTTCATTTCCCGAGTTTTGGCAATTTTGGAATCCAATCTGGGGCTATTATTTGGGATACTTCATTTACACGCCGCTAAAGAAACGGCTCTCTTCAGCGACCGCCTTGTTGATTACGTTTGCCATAAGTGGAGCACTGCACGATCTGGCGGTTATGGCCGTCAAGCGAAAACCTGTATTCTTTTTCACGCCATGGTTTTTTCTAATGGGGTTGACGGTAATCTTAACTAAACGGCTCAACATAACTTATGGATCGTTGACTTGGTCTGCTCGTGCCAGCATCAACACCCTTCTGGTTGCCGGAAACTTGGTGTTGGCAATGCTTATTCAAAAAGTTTGAGGCGCCGCGATGAATGCACTTTTAGCCAACATCCTATTGAAAAGTCAAATTCATGCTTCCGGGTTGGATGTCTTTTTTTTGTCCGCAGCGCAACAACCGGTTTGATATGACCGTAGTTATACCCTTGACAGATAAGTTCGCCGGTCATGTGCCCGTTGTGGAAGACCGTTCCGGCAATTCGGGAGCCTAACTACTGACGCCAATCGACGTTGGTGCGACCTCCCCCGGCTTCCAACTGATTACAGATTCAATTGAACACGCCATCACATATTGCAATAGGGGTAACACAATGAAACGATTTCTCTTATGTACAGTCGCCGGAATGCTGATTGTAAATTTATCCGGCTACGCACAAACCAAAACTGATTCTTTAAGAAACATTTCCCTTTCCGGACTGCAATTCCGCAGTATCGGTCCGGCCTTTACAGGCGGCCGTGTGGTAGATCTGGCTG
>JAGQUY010000503.1 GCA_020438245.1 Bacteroidota bacterium | reverse complement strand
AAATTATCCAAACCCATTCAATC
Source organism: Bacteroidota bacterium (assembly GCA_020438245.1). Lineage (GTDB taxonomy): Bacteria > CLD3 > CLD3 > SB21 > SB21 > JAGQUY01. The sequence goes on along the minus strand of JAGQUY010000503.1, from coordinate 5,047 downwards.
CATCGACAACGATTCGATTTGACGTGGCCAAAGCCGGGACTGTCAAGTTAACCGTTTACAACCTGCTTGGTCAAGAAGTCCGCACTCTTGCGAACAAATACTTTGAGCCGGGAAGAAACTATGCAATCACATGGGATGGGAACGATAACAAAGGAAAACACGTCGCCAGCGGTGTCTATCTATACAGGATGCAGGCGGGTACATTTTCAAAAACGAGAAAAATGATGTTCCTGAAATAAGGCCCGAAAAAATCTGACGATCCAGGGTTACTCTGCCGATCTGTACACCTGGATCTCGTGGCATCGACACTCACTCGTCGCGGTGGACCGTTTCCATGGAAAACGCCGGCAAACAGACCGCGATATATTCGGTGTCAACCGGAGTACTGTATTGGACCCACTCCTTGCGCGATACGATGACGGCCTGGTTTTCCTGCACTTCCAATTCCGCGTCTTTCGTTCGAATATGCAGACGGCCTTTTAAGACCAGGGTGAACTCATCAAACTCCGGGCATTGACCCGGCTCGACCCATCCGGCAGGACTCTTCATTCTCGCCACACTCAGCGCACTTGTTTTCGAATTGACGCGTCCAATAAATTCTTCAATGCGTTTGGGCTTGTTGCCGGCTGCCGCAACGACGGTTGGTGTGGGAATCAGGATCGGCATGGTATCACTCCGTTTTTGACCGAAAAGTTCCCATTTTATCCGCACAAAATCAACGTCTCCCTTGGTTGCACGATGACAGCGTACAAACACACTTGCGACTGATCCCGATTCTGCAGAACTTTAGATGAATCCTTCGGGATCAACGGAGACAACCATGAAATCGATATGCTGCCTGTTCGCTTTCCTGTTATGTTTGGCACCGCCGGCGTTTAGCCAAAATCTCAGTCACCTTTCAAAATTGAAAATCTATTGCAAGGATTTCCCTGTCGCGAAAAATAAGTTGATTGCCCTTACGGACAGCATGGGCGCCCGTATTTTTGAGTCCTCCGAAAAAAATCTGGAATCCTTCCAGGGACGGACGATGAAGACCACGATCTGGTGCGATCCCGAAAAATCAAGAGAATTTGAACAAGGTCTTGAATCCATCGGATTCGTCACGGACAAAGAGATCAGTACGACCACTCAGACTGAAGTGATCGAGCAACTCGAAATGGAAATTAAATTTCTGTCGGATCGAAGAAAGACGTTTGAAACAGAAGTTGCCAACCGGCCCGGCATGAGCGAAGAGAAATACGGCGCATTTTGGGAGGAGCTCCGAAAAATCGAAGAGCGGCTGTTCACGCTTGAAAAGGACCTTGCGGCCAAGAAGAGGCAGGGGATGACATCGGTTTTCGAAATTCAGCTGATCGAAGAAATCTTCACACCGACGGAGGAGACCTGGCAAAACGTCCAATTTGTGAATATGCCCGGTTTCGAGGGCAGCTACCTTTGGATCGAAAACCCGTTGACCGGAACCTCCGGCAAAGGGTACGCGGGCGCCCAAATAAAGTATCTGTTCACACGCGGAAAAAGCTACATCCGGTTCGGAGTCTTGCGAAGTCTGACGACGCCGACCGACACCGGCAAGACGCAGATCAAAGAAATTTTTCTTTACAGTTTCGGCCAGGATTTTTACCCCCGGCATTTCGGTCGAGGACGCAGAGCGTATCTGAATCTCTACACCGGATATTCGGTGGGCGGGTTTTTCGCCACAGCGGATAACTTTTCACGAAATATTTTCTTTGTGATGCCTCATTTGGGATTGGAGCTTTACAAGAACAGGTACGTGATATTTGATTCTCAGGCGGGGTACTTCATACCTTTTTATGCGAATCGAAATCTTCGCGGACTCAACGGCAACGTGTCCTTCAACTTCGTTTTCTGATCGTTTGGCTAAATGCCGATGTGGGCCGCCCCGATGACGCCCGCGGAATCTCCCAGGGTATTTCGGACGATCGGCGTTTCGAAGGAATCGCTGAATACGAACTTTTCCACCCGACGAATTCCTTCCGAATACAGCTCGTCGACATTGGAGAGCCCGCCGCCCAACACAATAACGTCGGGATCGAGAATATTCACCAGGTTGGCCATGGCCCGCCCAAACGCTTCAAAAAACCCGGTCATCGTGGTGACGGCCCGTTCATCGCCGGCGCGATACGCTTCGACAATGTGTTCCGCTGCGACAGGTTGCCCATGCAAGGCCAGGTGACGTTCCGCCAATCCCCCGCCGCTGATATACCGCTCGACACATCCTTTGCTGCCGCACCAGCAATCCGGACCGTCCGGATCGATTGTCATATGGCCCCATTCGCCGGTGATTGCCTGCGGTCCCGTGATGACTTTCCCGTCATGAACAATTCCGCCGCCGCACCCTGTTCCCATGATCACACCGAAAACAAGCGGATAACCCTTCCCCGCACCCTGCATCGCTTCGGCCATTGCAAAACAATTGGCGTCGTTTTGAATTTCGATTGTCCGGCCCAACAGCTTTTCGAGGTCCTCTTTTACGCGTCTCCCGTTAAGGCACTGGGTATTTGAGTTCTTCATTAATCCTGTTTTCGGCGAAATAGCCCCCGGCGTCCCCAAGCCAAACGAGTGGCTGCCCCCGGCCGATTTTGAAACCATCCAGTCATACATTTTTTTGATTTTCTCTAAAATGTGATCGTAACCCAGCTCCTGTTCGGTTGGAACCCGGTCTCGAAAACGAACAGTTCATCCTGAATCCAGTATCGCACCTTCTATTTTCGTTCCCCCCAAGTCGATACCGAGTTTAAACTGCACGGTTCACCCTTTCGTTACGGAATCCAGTTTCAGTGTGTGACAGGTCAGAATAAATTCCGATGCAGACCACGCTTGATATGATTTGCCCATGGGTCTGCCCGTTCTGCCGTGCGCCCATTCGGTAAATTCCCACTCTCCGGAAATTCCCTGATGATTCAGTCTCGCCACCCGGTACAGCTCCTGCAATGCCAGGTCTGTCAATCCCAATTTGTGAAGGAAGCGTACCCACATCGCCCCGATAAAAGGCCAGATGCCTCCGTTATGATAGTGGTTCGGTAAATTGAGCAAGTTCACCGTATAATACCGCCGCCAGTCTTTGTCTCCTTCAGACACCACCGGATACAGGTTGGCAACCGGGAAGGGCTCGTTGATGCCCGAACCCCACATGAACCGGAATGCCTGTGTGGCTTTATCGGTGTCGATGACGTCGAACAGGAATGCCAGGATATTGGCGTACACATCGCAGCGCCAGCTGAAATCGAACGGGGTGATTTGTGCTAGAAGATACCGGGTGTCGCCAAGCGAAAACTGCTGATCCGCGAAATCGAATCGGTCTTCCGCATTGCCCTTCGTACTCGGCCAGAATGTGTTTACGATTTCCCGTTTGATCACGTGAGCCCATCGCAGGTAGTCGCCGGCGCGCTGGTCGTCTCCCAGCAGTTCGAGCAGCCTGCCGAAACAGTTATTTGCGCGAAACCACAGTACCTCGTCATACAGTACATTGTAGCTTCGTCCAAACAAGTCCGTCCAATCGCCGGCCTCCGGAATTTCAAGCAATGCATCGTTGTTTCCATCGTGCGCGCTCAGCCAGGTCACCGCTTTTTGCAGTGCATCGATGTGTTTTCGAAGGAACTCGATGTCCTTGGTGGCGGCAACATACTGATAGAACGCAATGACAACCCATAACATACTGTCGATCGATGTGATGCCTCCCACTCCGGAATAATCCGGCCGCGCATGGTCTATGCCAACATTGGTCGGAATTTGGCCGCTGGGCGTCATGTGACTCAAGAGTGTATCGAAGGTTTTCTTCTGGCAGGTCTTTACATCGGCGTCCTGAATCAACGGCAGCGTGCCGATTATGGCGATGGACCCGTCCCTCGCCCACACGCTTCGGTAGTTCGCGTCAGTTCCGTGTGTTTCATTGTCGGCAAGTGAACAGGCGGAGAATCCGGACGGCGTGATGTTCTTTTTCACTGCTTCAATCGCCTTCTGGTAACCCGTTTTGATAAACGCCAGTTGTTCCTCTGTGAGCACGGTGGGTCCTTCAAGACTGACAACCGGGGCGATCTTGGCACCGGATTTTTTGGGCGATTCAATCGGGCGGATATCCTCGGAAGAAAAAATACCGTAGTGCGCCAAACCCTCCGCCACTCCGGCGGCAAACTCCCGTTCTGAATGATAGTGGGGCAACTGTTTCGTCGCCTGGAACAGCTCCATCTGGGCATTCCCGACAACAATTCCGCGCACGCCTTCCAGCGAAAACATGGCCAAATCGTTGCCGCTGTCCCCGGCAACCAAACACTGATTCTGTCTGATCTTGATCTTCTTAACCAACCACCGCAACGCATTGCCTTTATTGGCATACAACGGCAAGATATCCAAGTAATGTGCACTCGAATAGACAATATTTGCCAATACGCCGCCTGCTTCCAGCTTGCGTTTGATTTCCTTCAGCATGCCGGGGTCGGCTTCATCCAGGTACCAGCTGGATTTGTACGGATTCTGAAAGTGATCGGGCTGCCGAATCAGACCATGATTTATCTCAGAGACAATCCGCTCGACGGATTCGCGATTCCATCCTTCTTCAAGAATCTGCGAAAACTCTTTGATAACGCGCTTCTCTGACGCATCGTAAATATTCGTTCCGATACCGCTGATGATGAAGTCGGGTACGGGAAGACCAATCTGATCAATCACGTTGAGCGTATCCTCGAGAAGCCGTCCCGTATTGTAGCACAACAAGGGTTTTTCGGGCAGGCGATCCCAAGGCTCCGAGAAGACACCTACCAAATCGGGATCCCCGATCAACGTGCCGTCCAAATCCGACGAAATCAGTTTTACGGATGATTTCATACGTCTCTCACTTCAATATATTGTGAAACTCTTCCCTCGACAGCTCTCAGCACTTGCTGTGCAATCCCGGTCCACGTGAAGAGACTCCGCGCGACAAGAGCCCCCCGTTGTTGAAGCCGTCCGCGAAGGTGAGAGAACCTGAGTACTTTGGCGAGCGTAATTCCGAAATCGTATTTGTCGAGAGGATCGGCAAAGAGGACATCCT
>JAGQUY010000502.1:2395-3077 GCA_020438245.1 Bacteroidota bacterium | reverse complement strand
TTGAAATAGCGCGGATTGTCTTTCTCGAGCTGCAGCGCAAACCGATCGTAGGCGTTGCGCAGGTTGAAATAGCCCGCCTCAAGCTCTGTCCTCCGCGTCCGATCCGGTGCGGGATCCTCAAGCACCTGTTGGATCTGTGTCTCATAAAACGTGAGATCGCGGCGATACTGTTTTTCAAGCTGCAAAACCGAATCGCTCAATCCGGAGAATTCGGTGGCACGGGCTTCCGTAATGGCATCCCGGAGGATCGCGGCTTTGCTTTTCTCCGACCAAAAGAAGGCCTTGTCGAGATGCTTCCTGTCTTTTGTGGCGTCAAAGCGTCGTATCTCCAGACGTAGCGCCTTCTCCACAATGGACTTACTCCGACCCGCCCAGAAAAGCTTCGATCCCTCCGTTCGATAGCTGCGACGCATTTGGTCCATCAGCCTCGATGCCTCTTCGTACCGTTGAGAGGCAGAATCCAGATCAGAGCCCGAGGACCGGTGAACCAGCAACTCTGCCCGCTGAACAAGTACTTCCAGATAGTCGGGTTCAGAAATTACACCGATTTCCTGAGCGTCGCTTACCGGACTTTTCAAGGCATCGGCCGCTTCGTGGTTGAGCTTCAACGCCATTTCAATCTGGCCCCGCCTGTCGGCGAGGCTCGCCCGGGCGCGCAGGACGGTCGAAATCAGGGGATGAC
>JAGQUY010000502.1:0-2330 GCA_020438245.1 Bacteroidota bacterium | reverse complement strand
ATCGGCGAACACCTCGCCGATCGAAAAATAGTCCATGGCCAGTTCGGGATGTGCTTCCTTGTAGATTCGCAGACTGAGTTCGAGAGACTGGTCAAAATAGGATCGGGCTTCCTCAGGTCGGCCGAGTTTCCTGCAGGCATTGCCGAGATTCTTGAAACTTTGCGCGATGAGATTGCTTTCATCCGGCAGTTTTTGACGCCAGATCGCATTCGCCCGTTGCAGATATTCCAACGCCTCTTCGAATCGATCCTGGTTGTATTGAAGAATACCGATGTCGTTCAACGAATTGGCAACGTCCGGATGATCGGGTCCCAAGGTTGCTTCCCGGATTCGCAAAGCCTCTTTATGATGCTCGAGCGAAACATCGTAATCGCCAAGAAGGTCATAGACAATGGCCATGTTACCGTACACTCTGGCCACGCGCGGGTGATTCTCACCGAGTGTGCTTTTCAGGATGGTCAGCGCTTTCCGATAGCATTCGAGGGTTTTGTCATAATCGGCTTTGACACGATACACGACACCCAGATTCAGCCAGTTGGACGCCAATCCCTGGTTGGTCGGGCCTAAGGTTTTTTCACGAATTCGGATCGCCCGCTCATGAAACGAAATCGATGTTTCATACGAGCCTTTGAGATAATAGATCACCGCAAGGTTGGAGACCGAAACTCCTACCGCGTTACTTTCCTTCCCAAACAATGCCTCCCGAATCGCAAGCGCTTTGAGATGATAATTCAAACTGTGATCGAAATCGCCCATGACCTGATAGACTACCCCGGTGGAGGAGTACGCATTGGCGGCTTGAGCGGAACTGTCTCCCCAAGTGGTTTGGGCAACCTGGAGAAACGTATCGCAGTACGCCAGTGCCCGGTCGAATTGGGCCATCGAGCGGTACGAAACGTTCAGATAATCGAGGCATAAGACATATTGATCGGTCATCCCCGCGGTCCTGAAGACCGGAAGCGCTTCTTGATAGAACACGATGGAACTGTCGTACTTGGCGGATTTATAGAGTAAATTCCCGATCGTCAGGCTTTGGTTCGCCCTGGCCGTGTCGGCCGGCGAAAAAATTCCGGAATACGTCGACGTGGTTCGGGGAGCGGAACAGGAGACCGCAAACGAAATAAGAAAAAGAAGATGTATCGCTTTCATGCTTACCGCTCAGATAGAAATCATCAACCGGAAATGTACGATAACGGCACCTTTGAATCATCCCTTTTTTGGGTGTAAGTTTTTGCAGGACCAAGCTACTGTTAATTAAACAGGCGCATGTTACGCCCAAGCGTTATCTTACCTGAGCTGCTCCGCGAGTCAGCAGGCGTCGACGGAGCGTATTTTTGAAAAGAGGATGTTGTTATGAAAAGATATGTTCTTTTGTCTGCTTTCCTTCTCGTCCTCGTCACCTTGCAAATCACCCGAAGCGAAATCCCTCCCAAACAGAAACTGCGTCTGGCGCTCCGCAAGCCGGATATCGTCGATTTGGTATTCGTGTCGGTCAACAATTGGCGTTACGTGGTGCGCAACAATGGAAGTTATATGTATGACCAACCCGACGCGGACGGCAATGGCAACAATGCCGGCGGTGAGTTTCCCCGGGGTTCCGGTACCACCATCGTGTTTGCCGGTGGATTGTACATCGGAACGATCAAAGACTCCATCCCGGTCGTCAGCGAAACAGAATTTGCCACCGAGTTCCAACCTGGGCGCATTACCAACTCGGGCGTGCCATTCAATCAATTAAAAGCGGAAGCGGTCACGTCGCCGACGAACAAGGTTTATATGATTCAGCGAGGTCAGACTTCACCCGATTATTCAAACTGGCCCTCTGACGCCCCTCGTGACGCGTATGGCAACCCTGCCTTGATTGCTGATGCGCAGACCTGGGCGGTGTTTAACGATTTGGATACCTCTTTGAATCAGGAAGATCAAAGCATTCCCTGGGGCAGTCCCGATCCGGGGCTTGGCATCGAAGTAGTGTTGGAATCTTTTGCACTCAAGGGCGCCATAATCGGTGATGTCGTTTTTTTGAAACTCAAATTGACCAATAAAACAGACCACGACTATCAACAAACCTATTTAGCCGGTTGGGCCGATCCCGACGTTGAAGAAGCGAGCAATGATATTGTCGGAACAGATACTTCCCGCAATATGATATACGCATACAACGACAATGACCGGGATTCTCCTCTCGCCGTGGGGCTCGACTTCATGCAGGGTCCCGTAGTTCACAAAGCGGAAGCCCCAATCAAGGACTACCAAAAATTTGGAACGAATACACAAAAACTCACCTATGACGCCCACAGCAATCGATATATAAGAACCTCCCTGGATCC
>JAGQUY010000501.1 GCA_020438245.1 Bacteroidota bacterium | reverse complement strand
CGTGTAAAGATTCCAAGTGCAAGAAAAAGACCGCCGATCAGATGGGCGCCGATGATGTACGAATACCACAAGTACACCTGCTGAACTCCTGCAAGGGATGTGATGAGAGACGGGTCGGCAAGCATAAGCGCTCCACGTATAAGAAGAGCAACCCCAAGATAGATTCGAATCAGCGAATACGAAAGGTCGAGCCTCGCCTCGAGCCAAGATCGTGCATCTTCAAGACGCTTCATAAAATCCTCCCAAGAAATTGGTAAGTATATGGTGAATATAGAAATTGGCGAGGATACTGGCAAGAATGCTTGCACACATCCTGTCGGGTGATTTGGACAGCGAGAGTTCTGGATGGAAATGTTATGCCGCGCGTCTTGCCAGGCAGGCCCAATCCCACGGGTAGCCGTCGGCATTTTTGGGCGGCTCAGGCATTCCCTCTTCGGACCAATCGTAGTACACTCGTTTGATGCTGCATACATCAAAACCCCGTTTGATCAAGGCCTCCCGAATCTCTTCTCTGGAAAAAAACTTTTGATACACACCGTCGCGGCTCACCAATCCGTCATCCGTGATGTCGCTGTCGTCGTCGTCCTCCACCTCGCTGACCATTTTTGCGGATTCAAGAGAAGGCACACCAACAATCAAATATCCGTCCCGACGTGTCACTTTTTTGAGGCTTGTCCATTGACTTTTTCTGCGGCGCAATTCACCGGACGTAATCACGTTCAAACAAACCGTAAGATCGGCATGCTCACCGAGTTTCTCAGCCGCGTTCTTAAGATCTGCACAGAGCCAACTGGTATGAGGAAGATCGGCGCATTGACGCCTTGCTCTGGAGAGCATACGCTTCGACAGATCTACGCCCACTACTTCGTCAAACAAGTCACCGAAGGTCTTGATAAAGGTTCCGATCCCGCACCCAAGGTCAACCAATGTGGAGCGGTGTGTTTCGGGAATGGATGACACCATTTGACGTAAGACACGGTTTCGGTCGGTTTGAACCATGTCCATAACTTCGTTCTCAAAGCGTTCGGCAAGCTCATTCCAATGATCACGGTTCATAAACTTCCTCCATCTTTCGACTGTTGTCTCCGGGCAGATAATCCAGCGAGCACCAGACGGATCGGGAATCCGCCCTGCTCAAGTACATCCTTCTGTGGGGTGTCTTTATAAAATAGGGCGTATGCTTGAGAATATGCAAGAATTTATTTGTCTCTGACCAAGCGACGGTCTCACTCGGCTTGCTTGATTGTTGCGGGTTCAATGTCTATATTTGAGAACAACCAAGCGGATCACACATGTTGTCCATTCATTTTTTTGTCTTGTTGCAGGAAACCTGGCAGGATTGGCTGCTCAGTATTTTTCTTCTCTTTTTACTGATTGCCGTATTGATCGCGTTGTTCAAATTGATCGCGCGGTACTTCCCGAAAATTCTTTCATGGGTTGGTCAAAGCGAGGGCACCCGCATCCGGCCTTGGCGGCTGTTCGGACAGGAGTTTGTTTCAGCCGGTGAACTGATCATTCTGTGTATCACCATTTTGCGGCTGGCCCATCTGGCTCTTCTGGCACTGCTTGTTTACTCGTTCCTTTCTTTTGCCTTCGGGTTGTTTGAAGAAACCCGGGCATGGATGGATGCTTTGTTCTCTTTTCTCGTTTCTCCCGTAGTCAACGGTCTATTCTTAACCGCCATATCGACCGGCATCTTTCTGGTCATTTACCGGTTTATCAACCTCTTATTTCCGTTTATGACCCGGGTTGTCCGATCGTGGAAGGGTACAAGAATCCGGACGATCAGTATCCAGAGCACCAACCTGCTCACAGCCGAACGGATCACTAACCTGTTGTCAGGCGCGTTGAGGATTGGACGCTTTGCCGCACTGATTCTGTTGTGGTATCTGTTTTTGCCGACCGTATTCAGTTTCTTCGACGCCACCCAGACTTGGGCGTCAACGCTCATCGGGTACGTGTTGAAGCCCATCTTAACGATGGCCAGTGCGTTCGTCAATTACCTTCCAAATCTGATTACCATCGTCGTCATCTTATTCATTTCACGATATGTCCTCAAATTCATCGCTTTCATTTTCAAAGAAATTGATCAGGAGGCCATTACGCTTCCGGGCTTCCTGCCTGAATGGGCTGCGCCAACCTACAAAATCGTCCGTTTTCTCATCCTGGTTTTTGTGGCGATCGTGGTTTTTCCTTACTTACCCGGTTCGGATTCTCCCGCCTTTCAGGGAATTTCGCTCTTTGTCGGCGTGCTTTTCTCTCTCGGGTCGACAACCGCCATTGCCAATATTGTAGCCGGTGTCGTGCTGACCTACATGAGGCCGTTTCGTGTCGGCGATCGGGTGAAGATCGCGGACACGATGGGAGATGTAATTGAGAAA
>JAGQUY010000500.1 GCA_020438245.1 Bacteroidota bacterium | reverse complement strand
GTTTAGGACCGCATCGCCGGATACCGCGGTATCGGCCTTCACTGTTGATCCGGGCGGTTCGGTCTTGTTGGGCTCCGAGGCGGGTTTCAGCAAACAAACCGATCTGGCGGTGCTGCGATTCGGTGCAGAGGATTCCCTGCCGTCGCCCAGGGTACTCGATATCTTTTCAGGACCGTCTGAAAAATGGGTGTTGACCACAGGCGGAATGTATCGGTACAAAGAAAGTCCGCTGGACACTGTTAAACTGCTCATTCAACTTCGCGAAAACCTTGACCGGATGTCTGCCGAAAAAAATTATCAGCGAATTCGTCAAATTTGCAGACAGTTGATTCGGGTGGGGCCACTGTCGGATTATTTTACCTATGAACTTGCGCGTTCGTATGAAGAAGACGGCAAATGGCTGGAAAGCCTGAATTATTTGACCGAATACGTAAAACTGTATGGTAAGACAGACAATTTTAACGAGTATGCTTTTTTTAGAATCGCCGTTGCATTGGAAAGGCAGGGGGATGTTGAGAGGGCCGACGTGTTGTTAAGGGCCATGATGCGCGGATTTTCAAGTCAGACATCGAAAGCGCTCATTCGTCTAGATGACGAGGAGTTGGCTTCGTATCGGTTGAATTGGACAAATGAAAATAATCCATACGTAAAATCCGTGTATGGCCACCTGCTTCATCGGGCGGTTGAGAAACAACAGTTGGGCCAGTTAAATGCTGCATTGGCTACCTACAAAGTCATCGAAACATCGTTCTCCGGTGTTCCGCCAGAACGGGTTCAGGCTCAACTGCAGGAATATGCGGATGACGCCGGATCGGGGGATCGGGCGGCGAGAATCAAAATCCTAAAGCAGATGCTGAAAATCCAGAATCTGAAACAAAAATTTACAATTCTCTATGAACTCGCCCGAACGTACCACCTGGCAGAGCAATATCGCGACGCAGCTCCTAAATACGAGGAAATCCTCGCGTCGAAAGAATTGGCCAAGACCGCAGACGAAATCCAGTGGTATTTGAAAGAAGTCAAGCAACGGGCGGAGCTCGGCCTTCGCGCGAATTCCGGATTCTCGGAAGTAAACAGCACCAACGCCATGGATTTCGAGGGAAATTATTTATGGCTTGGCACCTCCAAAGGTGTGATCCGATGGAATCTGACCGACGGCAGCTATAAAAAATTCTCGTCGGAAGACGGATTGGTCAGCGATTATGTTTACGGAATGGCCATCGATTCCAATGGCGGGAAGTGGTTTGTCGGTTCGAGTTTGGGGTACAATGACGATCGCGGCGGCGTCTCCTATTTTGACGGCGAGGCATTTGTCAATTTTACAAAAGCGGAAGGACTCGCAAGTAACAAAGTACGCTGCGTGACCATTGATCATCAGGGCGTGGTATGGGTAGGAACTGACGCGGGAGTAAGTTCTTGGAAAGACGGACAATGGACCAATCATGATCTTCGCCGCAAATTCGATTTTTCGTACGTATCGTGCCTTACGGTGGATGACGCCGGCCGGTTGTGGATTGGGTTGGCCACTCGGTCCCAGTTTCCGTCGACAACAGGCGGCGCGCTTATCTTTGACGAGATCAACCCGACCGTCTTTAATGAAAAGACCGGGCTGCCTTCCAACAATATAAAATCAATCAGCATTGCGGACAATCAGGACGTATGGTTTTCCACCTCTGAAGGAGTGGGGATCTATTCGCAGGCGGACCACCGATGGCGATATATCAACAGGAAGCAGAAACTGTCCTCGAATATTGTCCGTGGAGTTGGATTCGCCAACGGACAGGTTTGGTTTGCAACGGATCAGGGACTCAGCCTGCTTGCAGATTCCGAAAGTCTGACGCGCGGGGCCCCGGCAGTTGCCGACAATACGGCAATAAGGACCTTTGGTGAAAAGGAAGGTCTGGTGACCAATGATATTCGTCTTATTCGGTATAATCCCGCGTTTGGGACGTGGGTCGGGAGTAAACGCGGAAGCTTCAGTGTCGGAAATTTTGCCGGTGTGGAATCGGATGAGGCCTCACAAGCTTACAACAAAAAGCTGTTTGAGGTAAGTGTTGAATCCGAGGCTATTTTCGAAAAAGCCCAGCAATTCATCGAACAGGGAGACTTCGACAAAGCCCGCGAAATTTATCTCGATGTGTTGGATCGCGTGTCCAACGGAGACTGGTCGGACGATGCGCAATTCCTGCTTGCGAAGTCGTATGAGTTGGAGGGCAATTATGCAGAAGCCGAAAAGAAGTATACCGAGTTTGTGGCAAACAATCCGCAAAGCGAGCTCGTGGCCAACGCCTATATCGGGATAGGAAATGTTTTCGAAAAACAAAAGAAGTTCGACAAGGCTGAAGAAGCATTCAAAAAGGCCGAAGCAGAATCGGTCGACAAGAGTGTGACGGAGCAGGCGCGCATTCTGGCAGAAAAAGTGAAGGTCAAGAAGATCGCCTCCGAACGGGCTGCTACGGAAGATATGGCGCAGTCGTTGTCCCGCAAGTACACCGAGCTTGATAAAGAAACCGGTGAGCGAAGAACGAAACTGTTGGCTGAAATTGATGAATTGGAAAAACGCGTCAATCGAAGCGCAAAGGCAGGCGGGTTTGAGTTGAAGCTCTATAAGGTGAAAGAGGGTGAGTCTCTGTGGTATTTGAGTCAGAAGTTTCTGGGCGATCCGACAAAGTGGCGGGATTTCTTTATTGCGAACGAGGGCAAGGTCACCGATCCGGACCTGATTGTCTCGGGCCAAACCATTGTCGTACTGACGCTTGAAAAAGGGCAAAAAGAGCAGTTGGACAAGTTTCTTTTCTACGATGTATCGCCCGGTGAAGACCTTGAAACGATTGCTTCCAAATTGTATGGCAGTAAAGACCAGTGGCGAGTGATTTACGAAGCCAACAAAGAAAAAGTATCTGCCTCGCCGAAAAAGAGTCTTGGTAAAATACGGTTGGTCATTCCGGTCGAAGAATAATCCTTCTTTACAATATCTCTGCCCTTCATCCGTTTCCTAATCAGTATTTGTTTAGGCATCCAAGAAATCTATTGACA
>JAGQUY010000499.1:579-2552 GCA_020438245.1 Bacteroidota bacterium | reverse complement strand
CGGCATACCGGTTTTCGAGACCGGCTCCTTCAACCACTCGGACACCTCTCCGGAAAGCGCGACACAATAACAAAACCTAAAACCTTTATCAATAAAATTATCATAAATCACCGGGCAAGATGGAATTGAATTCTATTTCGCGGTATGTGGCAGAGAGCTCAAAAAGAGAGGAAATCGAGCTCGTTTTACAGAAAAGTCTTGATATAGTGTGCCGTAAGTCCCAATTTAACAACATTCTAATCTATGGACATCTCTGGTGCCTGAAGTCATATGACGGTTGAAATAAAACCCGAACGCCTGGGTCGCTTCAAGATCCTCGGAGTGCTTGGTCAAGGTGCGATGGGCATTGTCTACAAAGCCATCGACGAGAAGATCGACCGCTTGGTTGCAATCAAAACGCTTCAATCCGGGCAAGACCTTCCAGAAGACAAACTCGCCGAATACAAGGAGCGCTTCGTTCATGAAGCGCAGTATGCCGGAAAGCTGTCTCATCCGAATATCGTTACGATTTATGATGTGGGCGAAGAGGAACACGTTTCCTACATAGCCATGGAATACGTGGACGGCAGAACGCTGGAACAAGTTATCGAAAATGATTCGGACATGTCGGTGCGTCGCATGATCGAGATCATGACTGAAATCTGTGACGGAATGGCATTTGCTCACAAGCATGGTGTTATTCATCGTGACATCAAACCCAGCAATATTATCATCACTCAGAATGGCCATGCGAAGATAATGGATTTTGGGATCGCAAAGGTTGGCAGTACTTCCAAGACGGTGGTAGGAACAATCCTCGGAACCCCAGGATACATGAGTCCCGAACAAATCAGCGGCAAGGTCATTGACATGCGGGCAGATATTTTTTCACTGGGCGCGGTATTTTATGAGCTCCTGACGCAACGAAAGGCTTTTCCAGGATCTAATTTGACCGAAGTTCTTTACCGAGTCATGAATGAAAACCCGACTCCCGTGAGCGTTGTCAATCCGCTGGTACCTCCCGTTTTTGACAACATAATCATGCGTGCGCTCCGAAGAAATCCAGATGAACGATATCGAACCGTTGATTTCCTTGCAGAGGACGTGAAGAGGATACAACTCACGTTGACCATGACCGATTCGATGCCCGATTCTGAAACGACCCAGATAACCAGCCGCACGACGGATTGGAGGCAGTGGTGGCATAGGATTCGCGCTGACAAATGGCTATTTGGCCTTGGTGCATACTCTGTGCTAACGACTCTTCTCGTCATCTTATTACTAGTCACGGGAGAGCAGCGGCGCCGGATTGCTGCGAGCTTGACTGCACAACGGCCGGCCTCGTTGTACATGTCCCTCAATATTCCAAACGCTGATATCAAGATTGACGGACGCGCTGTGCGTGTCGACCGGAATGTCGTTAAATTGGATAGTATTGATGTCGGTGAACACCGGATTCTGGTTCAGAGCCAAAACTATGAAAACTACGAAACGGCTCTGGTCTTCGCAGCAGGAGAGGCAAAGCATGTTGACGTCAAAATGAGACTGTCTCCCGTTGAAATAAAAGACGGCGTCGATACTGCATTTGTGAGTATTCTCACCACGCCTCCTATGTCTCGTATTGAGACCAGCGGGGGTCGATTCATCGGTTATACACCGATTGAGAATTATGCGTTTCCGGCCGGAAATTACACGCTAATTTTTAATCTTGAAGATTACTTCACCGCCAAACGAAATGTGGTTTGGAGGAAAAACAGATTATCACAGGTAGAAGTGTACCTGGAAAAACTCAGGGGATTTGTTTCGTTGGCCGGCGTCCAGCCTCCGACAGCCGAGCTTTATCAAAATGGTCGTCGGCTTCAAAAGAACTGGAAGACGGGGAATTACAGTGTTGAGGTGGGTGAACAGGAGCTGCAGATTATTGCCGATGGGTATGAGAGTGCAACCAAGAATTTGAAGCTGAAATACAATGAGACAATTAGTCTGAACGATTC
>JAGQUY010000499.1:0-510 GCA_020438245.1 Bacteroidota bacterium | reverse complement strand
GATGGAAGTGATTCTGCAGTTGGCATTGCGCCCATCCGGATAGGCAAAATACTGGCGAGCACACACCGCATTGATGGCATTTACAAAAGGGAAAAACGCTACAAATACGTAAAAGTGGTCAAACAGGATACGACGGAGATGACTGTCGTGTTTTCCAGGCCAAATGGATATTTGGAATTCAACACAACGCCACCTGGTGCCAATATATATATTGATCGGGTTCTTAGGAGGGGGGAATCGACACCGTCAACAATTGAAATTGCACCGGGCTTTAGACTTATTAGGCTCCAGCATCCTCAATTCAAGAAGTTCTATGAGATTACCGTTCGGGTTCGGCCCGAAGGGACGACCAAAGTTGAATATGAATTCAAATGATCATCAAAGCCATGAGGCTGTCCGCTAATTCTTTTTTTCCCGCCCAATGAAAGCAACTCTTCCAAACAACGAGGTTGCTCGAATAGAGTCTCTAAAGTCGTTCAAGATTTTAGATACCGATCCGGAGGACGCTTA
>JAGQUY010000498.1 GCA_020438245.1 Bacteroidota bacterium | reverse complement strand
CCTCGTGCGGCTCGCGCAGCGGCGCTGGCGAGCAGGCCCACTCCGGAAACCAGTTTTGACCTGAGAAGGTCGCCAATTTCCTTAAGTTCAACATTTGACGGGATATCCAATCGAGAGGAAACAACTTTCACTCCATCCACCTGAATTGCATGACTCACAAGATCCTCCACCTTCAGGGTCGCCAGACCTCGTTGTGCATCAGCCACCTCTTTTTCCAAATCTTTCTTTCTTGCCAACAGTTGCTCGAGCCGATCAACCACGTCGTCCGTTTGACAATTTAGAAGATCCTTAAGTCTTTGGTTGATCCAGTGCTCCGTCTTCAAAAAGTCTGACGCGACATCTCCGGTTATTGCTTCAACTCTTCGAACACCAGCCGCTATCCCAGATTCCGATACGATCTTGAAGAGCCCGATTTCTCCCGTAGTTTTGGCGTGTGTCCCCCCGCAGAACTCCTTACTAAATTCGCCAAACTGCACCACATTGACCACGTCTCCATACTTGTCACCAAAAAAAGAAAGGGCACCCATTTTCTTCGCCTCAGAGATCGCAATATTACGATGATGTTGAAGTGCAAGGTTCTTGAAAATATGTTCACGAACAAGACCCTCAATAGAGTCCAACTGCTCGTCTGAAATCTTCTCAAAGTAGGTAAAAAAAAAACGGAGGCGTGTTGAATCGACGACTGAGCCCGCCTGGTGAACGTGATCGCCAAGAACCTTTCGAAGGGAAGCATGCAGCAAATGCGTTGCGCTGTGGTTCTTTACGATCGACTGGCGGTACACTGGGGAGACTTGAAGAATAGCGGTCATATCGGGTCCCAGATCGACTTCGCCGGTATCGTCGGCGAAGTGTACGATATCATCCCCCACCCGCTGAGTATCCCAAACGTCAATTATCCGGTTATTGATATTGATTTGTCCTTTGTCCCCGACCTGACCGCCGGCTTCTGCGTAAAATGGCGTCGTATCAAAAACGAGCTTTAAATGCTTGGAATCGCTGTGAAACTTAATCAAACGACCTTCCGCTTCAAGAGACTCATATCCAACAAAGGCCGAAGCTCTGTGTTTGCCCAAAATATTCCAGGTTACCTCATTGTCGACAAAAATCTTCTTTCCCTCATCCCTTGATCGTCGTTTCTGCTCGGCCATTGTCTGCGCAAAACCACGCTCATCCACGCCAAGTTGTCTCTCTACGGCCAGCAACCTTGTCATATCGAGCGGAAAACCAAACGTGTCATACAGCTTGAACACTTCGGAACCGGGAAGTGTCTTTTCCCCTTTCTTAAGAATCTTTGAAGCCATAGTCTCGAATACTTCAAGGCCACGATCCAACGTACTATTGAAGTTTTCCTCCTCTGTCTTTACTACGCGTTCCACAAATTCCTGTCTTGTGCGTAGCTCTGGGAATGCCGACCCCATTGCCGATACTATGGAAGAAATGACCTTATAAATGAAGGGCTCGTGCATCTCCAGTTTTCTCCCATAGAGTGACGCACGTCGAAGAATACGCCGGAGCACATACCCTCTTCCCTCGTTTCCCGGTATCGCCCCATCGGTAATCGAAAACGCAAGCATTCGCGCATGATCGGCAATGACACGAAACGGGACCTGAGACTGGGTATCCGAATAATTCTTATTGGACAATACCTCAATGGACTTTATGATCTCCTGAAAAAGATCAATATCATAATTTGAATTTCTTTCCTGAAGAACGCGCGCGATACGTTCAAACCCGGCGCCCGTGTCTACATGTTTTGCCGGAAGTTCCTTGAGGGAACGATCGGGTTGACGGTTGTATTGAATAAAAACGAGATTCCATAGCTCTATGACATCCTGGGTACCGGCGTTGACT
>JAGQUY010000497.1 GCA_020438245.1 Bacteroidota bacterium | reverse complement strand
ACTGGTGTTGCAATGCGAAGAATGGACAAGAAGTAAACAGATGTCATCGCTTCGGGTTCGCAGTCGTTTGTCGCGAAACGATGCTCATGCCTTTTATCTCAGGTTGGGGTTTGCCGAAAAGAAAACACAAGCGGTCTTCGACAAAACCCTCTGATGAGCTCATAAAGAAACATTCTGCCCAAGTCCAGTCCTCAATCCCACTGTACCAAGGTTCACGTGTTTTGCTTGAGTTGCAGACGCGCCGTTAACGCGTCAGGGATCTGTTATTCTGGCGAATGATCCGGATCGTAAGAAAGTGATCGTCTGATCGGAGACTTCCCTATCAAACCGCAACATGGCGTGGCTGCTTCTAATCACGATCATGTCGGCCATTCCATCGAGACTTGCTGATTCTACGGGAACAACGTTATCGTTCGGATCACTCATGATATGCGTGGCGAAAAGTCCATCTGACAAACCTGCAATGACGCCGACGGGATAGTATGGATCCGAAAGTGAATTCGGCAAGCTCGCGCTGTCTGTACCAAGCGACATGGCGGTTTTTCCAAGTATCTTCATCCACCAGGAGTCGTGATACATATCAACCAATGCTGTGCCTTTGTTGGGTGTTCCAATAAGTACTACTCGTCCAAGTGTTCTCACCGAGTGGTTGGAAAGGAAAGATCGGATAAGCAAACCGCCGAACGAATGTCCAACAAAGTGAACAGTCCTGCTTTCCGTTTTCAGTTTGGCTTGAATTTGCTCGTACACATCCCTTTGGATTTCCTCCGGTGTACGTCCGATGGAAGTATAGCCGATTCGGTATACAGTGAATCCGGCGTCTTCAAGCCGTGATGCCAGGGGCCAAATACCAGCTTTATTGTCTCCAAAACCGTGTAAAACAAATACAACCTCATTGGCCCCATTTTTTTCGGAGGATAGCTGCGGTTTACTGCAGGCAATAAGGAGTGGAGCCAGCACAAGGAGCAAACGAGCAATCATTTTCGATTGGTTTCTCTTTTTTGCATCTGCCGTAGGTGGTGTCCGGTATGAATGGTCACAAATTGGAAAGCCTGCGGTGACGAAAGGCCTCCAAAAATATGATGCGAAACGACAGAACCCGAATCCGACCAGCGCCGTTGTAGTTCGGTTTCAAACCGGTCAACCTCTGCAAGGAGCTGCCGGATAAGGTCCTCTCGAGCCGGGGGTAAATCCGCAGGACGAAGTTCCCCGGGTGCTCGAGTGGCAACGGGGATCTTACCGGACTTTAAGATGTCAGGAAGGAACTTCAGACGTATCCAGAACCTCTGCCAAAGAGTTGTCCGGACACGGAGACCTTTTCCACCCGCGAGTTCATTGGCCAATACAAAATAGGATAGCCGAACGTGGTCTGCAATTTGTGCGGGGGACCACTTTTCATTCGAGAGAGATACTTTCCACTGCGCCTCAGATTGCGATTCGCATTCTGCGACAAACGATAAGACCATTTGACGGTGTATCGTCCGGAGTTCATCCCAGCGACCGGCATCAGTTTTCATGACCGGCTTTCTCCTTGAAATAGGCTCTATTCGTTTCTGATGCCGACCTGCGTAATAGTTCATACTGTTCAGGAGTAAGTTCAAACAAGGAAGTATTCCGGCGGATATCGGACAATTTTGGGAATGAACCGCCGAACAATCTTTCATAAAAAACAAAAGCGACCAAATAGGATCCAATTGCAGAAGGATGAAAGCCGTCCTCCGAGTACAAGGGTGCCTTTGCATCCAACTTCCATGCCTCAAGCCATGCGGTGCCCGCCGGCAGCAGTATTCCCTGGATATCATCTGCTGCGAGAGTATACGATTCCGTAACCCGGTCAAAGTCCTGGAATCGGGAAACAGATGGCCAGACCATGTACAACGCCGTTCTTGCTCCCACTTTATGAATTTCACGGTCAAACAGGCGGGAGTATTTGATCAACAGCTCCCGGCTTTCTTCCAATCCGGAAGGCCCCTGTTGCAAGACGACGATATCCCATCTCTCTTGTCTGATCAATTTCAAAGCATTGCCGTCAACCCAATGATCTTCAAGACTGTAGTTTGGTAGAGTGAGCGATTGATGAATCAGACGGCGGTTCGAAGCGGCTGCCAGAGCTTCGACCAGGTGTGGAAGGTTGTTGGTATACGTCAGACTGTTTCCGATAAAAAGCACGCGCAGCTCTTCTTGTGAGTGCAAAGGACTCCACGCCCACAGCGAGCACGAAAGGAGGATCAATCCGGTATATCGAGAGAGAGAGCTCACAAGTACTTCATCCACCATTCTGTGCGTCTTGCTTTGATTTCAGCAAACCAACGACAGGAGAAATACAGTATGAACAGAGCAACTGCAAAGACTCCATACAGAAGTCCAAGCGGCCAAGTATACCCGTCCGGGGGCGGCGGGTTACCCATTGGATGGTTGGCAAAGAGCCAGGGAGTTACTTCTCCGGTCCTGACCAGCGAAACGACAATCGCCAGGAGATGAATCAGAGGGATGTGCAGTATATAATAGAAAAAAGGAACTCTTCCAAAAACTCTGATCCATCCGACCACCTTGCCGTTTACTCTTTCCAACAGAGGAATCAACGCAATCGTGGGGCCCAAGGTCATCAGCAGGAAAAGGAGCGATGCCGGATACTTTGAAGTGTTAAGAAATGAAAAGAGAGCCGGCATTTTCCCTGCGGAAGACCATGGATTGGGATCACCGTACAGATTGAATCCTCTCAAGAGGATGAAAAGCCCGATCATTCCAAGGCCGATGGTCAAGCAAATCCGATTTCGTTTTTCAGGTGGGAGTGTCAGAATATGTGCAAATGCATATCCTGTTGCCATAACGCCGATCCACGGAATGATTGAATAGAGGACAATCAGACTTGGGCCGTTCGCTCCGAATTGCAAAGGCCCGGCCCAAAACCCCAGATACAGAATTTTCCACAAACCTCCGAGGTCAGATTCACCAAGATTGGAGGTCAATAATGGATCGGCAAGATTGTGGAAAGCCAGAATCACCGCACCCAACGTTCCGACAACTGCTGCAGGGAATTTCACTAGTCCTGCCATCAGAATCATACTCCATCCGATGACCCAGATGATGCCGGCCATCTCATAGCCTGCAAAATTGAAATTGAACGTCCAGGCAACCCGCAGGATAGTCAGCTCAAGGAAAACAAGCCATATTCCCCGGATGAGCAGGGTCGCGCTCAAGTTGCCGTACTTTTGCCCTGAGAAAAAAGAACTCGTGCCTGCAAGAAACACAAAAGCAGGTGCGCAGAAATGCGTAATCCAGCGTGTGAAAAATATGCCGGGCTCGGGTCCGCCGGCCGGCAGTCCCGAATAGACTCGGACATGATCGATGGCCATGAGGATCATGACGGCGCCACGAATGAGATCGATGGAGGTGACCCGAAGAAATGTTCTATCCGTTGTCATGGTGTGCGAAGGAGCGGCTGCAATTGGAAAACAATCCCGATGTAAAATTCATTTTGTCTTGGACATCAATGTTGGTTTTTAACTTTCCAAAATCGACCGCCATTGTCCCAACGGTTGTCGGGAGTTTTATCCTGGACAAGCCCAACGGACGTGAAAAATAGAATCAGCAGTGTGCAACGTTTGATGATCATCGGCGAATAGAGTTCAAAGGATTCTTTGATTTGTTACGTGCTGCGTTGGCGAATAGTTTCCTGATTTCCCGAGAGTTGCGATCGAATTGGATCAAACGGTTTCCACGAGCACATAATTTTTCCTTGAAGCTTTTACTTTGTACATCAGAGTATCCGCGGCCTTTACCATATCCTGCAGTGTCGTATTCGCCACCGGATATGAAACGGCCCCTATACTGGCGGTAACGTTGCAGGTAAGAAATTGCGGTGACAGCGCAATTTGCGCACCGACTTTCTCGAGGGCGGTTCGCGCCTTGGTTTCGCCGGTTTCGGGGAGAAGAACAACGAACTCGTCGCCGCCCATTCGCGCACAAATGTCGCTGGACCGAAGATTTTCCCTGAAAATATCGGCTACACCTCGCAGAAGCACGTCACCGTGTTGATGGCCCATGGTGTCGTTGGCCCGCTTGAAGTTGTCCAGATC
>JAGQUY010000496.1 GCA_020438245.1 Bacteroidota bacterium | reverse complement strand
TGATAATGGGTGGCAAAAAGGGTTTTCGGACTTGGCTGATTCCTTTCATGCAAATGCTCGGTAATGGCCCATGCGATGGAGAGCCCGTCGAACGTACTCGTGCCGCGTCCAATCTCGTCGAGCAGAATCAAACTGCGGGAAGTGGCATTATGCAGGATATTGGCCGTTTCATTCATTTCGACCAAGAACGTACTCTCTCCCGCCGCAAGATTATCGGAAGCTCCCACCCGCGTAAAAATCTTATCTACGATGCCGATGTCTGCCGACTCTGCCGGCACAAAGCTGCCGACCTGTGCCAACAGCACGATCAATCCCACCTGGCGCAAGTAACAACTTTTGCCGGCCATGTTGGGTCCCGTGATGAGCTGGATTTGTCCCTCCTCATCGAACGTTACGTCGTTCGGTATGAACGGTTCGTCCGGAGGGAGAATTCGTTCGACGACCGGATGCCTGCCGTTTTTGATGGTAATCCCATAGCCGGCGGTAACGACCGGACGGGTGTACCGGTACAGGATCGCCGCTTCTGCAAACGATACGTAGCAATCCAACTCGGAAATGAGCAGTGCGTTTTTCTGAATGTCTGAAGTGGATTTTGCGACCCGGGTTCTCAATTGATCGAATAACTCTGCTTCGAGTTTCTGGATCTGTTCCTCGGCCGTCAGGATTTTTTCCTCGTAGTCCTTCAACTCGGGCGTAATGAAACGCTCCGCATTGACCATGGTCTGTTTGCGGATATAATCCTGCGGAACCTTGTCTTTGTGGGTATGCGTGACTTCTATATAATAACCGAACACGTTGTTGAACTGGACCTTCAAAGAAGGAATGCCCGTGCGCTCCCGTTCCCGCTGTTGGATGTTGGCGATATGCGTTTTCCCGTCAAATGCTATGGAGCGCAGGTTGTCGAGCTTTTCGTCGTACCCTTTTCGAATGATATCGCCTTCTTTGATTTGAACCGGCGGATTGTCGTTCAGGGCTTTTTGGATTTCATCCACCAGGGGCGTCATGTCGATCAGGGATTCACGAAGCGTTTTCAGTGTCGTGCACCCGGCTTTTTCCAATTCTGTTTTCAGTTGCGGAATCAAATCGAGGGAATATCCCACGCCGCGCAATTCCCGCGGATTGACTCGACCGGCGCAGACCTTGGAGAGAAGGCGCTCGAGGTCGGTAAATCCTTTCAGGACGTCGGCTACTTGTCGCTGCAGCGAAGGCTGCTTGACAAGCTCTTCAACGGCGTCATGACGGGCTCGGATCGCGGCTTGTTCAAGAAGGGGACGGGTAATCCATTGTTTGAGCCTCCGGCCGCCCATGGCCGTTTGGGTATGATCCAGAATGGCGAACAGGCTTCCGTGGGAATATCCTTCATGGCTCGGTTGAACGATTTCGAGGTTTCGCAGGGTTACCCGGTCGAGGGTCATCGTATCCGATTGATCGAGACGCCGCATGGAATTGATATGGGCCACCTCGGTCCGCTGCGTGTCTTTGAGGTAATGCAACAACGCCCCCGCGGCGACCAATCCGATTGTGAACGATTCGACGCCGAAGCCTTTTAGCGAATGCGTTTTGAATTGGGCGGGCAGAATATCGCCGGCATACGATTCCGAAAAGAGCCAGTCCTCCTGGCGGGTCAGCAGCGGCGCCGAAGCCAGTTTTTTGATCATCTGGTGTGCCGCGTCTGCCATGCTCATCGGGACTACAACTTCGGCCGGCATGAACATATGGAGTTGATCGAACAATGTTTTTTCGTCGACCTCGCCGACGAGGAATTCGCCCGTGGAGGCATCGGCGATGGCCAGCCCGAAACGCATCGCATCACCTTGGGGTTCGCTGATCAGGGCCGCGATATAATTATTTGTTTTCTGGTCCAGAATTTTATCGGACATCGTAGTGCCCGGCGTTACAACTTCGATTACGTCCCGCCGGACGATGCCTTTTGCCGTCTTCGGGTCCTCGACCTGTTCGCAAACGGCCACCCGAAAGCCTTTGCGGATGAGTTTCGGGAGGTAACTCTCCAGTGAATGATGGGGAAATCCGGCGAGCGCCACGTGGGCTGCTTTTCCATTGGCCCTTTTGGTAAGCGTAATTCCGAGAATCTTATGTACGGTTCGGGCGTCCTCGTCAAAGGTCTCGTAAAAGTCGCCCATCCGGTAGAGCAAGATCGTATCCGGGTACTTCGATTTGATTTCGAAGTACTGGCGCATCAGGGGCGTGCTGTCTTTTAGGTTTTTTTCCTTGGACATGGGTGCCAAGATAGGGCTTGAGCGGCTTTATAACAAGGGCAATGCCGGTAAAATCAGTGGCACCCCGGGTCCTGTACCGCAAATCGATTGAGAAGGAAACCTTGAACTTTCTCCTCCTTCCTCCGTATTATCCTTTAATTCCAGATTTCCTTACCTAAAAAACCACATCTGCGAGGTCGTATGAAACGAGCATTCATCCTGCTTGCGTTTGTCGCGCTGCCCCTCCACGCCCAAACCGGGTTCAACAAACAGGAATTCCAAACCCGCCGCGATAAACTGTTCGAGCAGATTCCCGGCGGTATGGCGGTTATTTTTTCCTGCACTACTTCACCCACAGACGATGCGTCGCGTCAAAGTCCGGATTTCTGGTATCTCACGGGTATCGATGCACCGGATGCGGTCCTGGTGATGGTGGAGCCGACGAAAAAAGCTTATGTCTTTTCGCCGAAGAAGGATTTTTTTGAGATCTTTATCGGCGGACCGGGGCTCCAGGAGGATACGGAAGCGAGAGACAAGTACGGCGTTCAGCCGGTGGACATCAAAAACTTCCTGCAATCCGTCGGCAAGTGGGCGGAAGACGTAAAGACGCTGTATCTGCCGCTCACGCCCATGGACAACAGGGACTTTTCACGGGGTGAAGTGGCGAGCGCCGAGGCCAAGGCCGTCCAGCATCCTGTTTACGGCCGCACGTCGGACCGGCGGGAAACGGTGAAACGTATCATGGAGTGGCTGCCCCAACTTACCGTCGCGGATGTCAATCCCATCCTCGATAAAATGCGCTGGGTGAAAACGCCGTATGAAATTGAACGGATGCGCAAAAGCGGGAAGATCGGCGCGGAGGGTGTGAA
>JAGQUY010000495.1 GCA_020438245.1 Bacteroidota bacterium | reverse complement strand
GTACACGATAATCAAATGTAACCTGAGATGGAAACGAAAAAAGGCGCCTTTTGGGGCGCCTTTTTGGAATTTGATCCGTATCGTCCTTAACCCTGCTTGGACGCCTCAATCAGTTTGGTAAATGCGCTCTGGTCGTTCATGGCGAGATCCGCCAGAACCTTCCGGTTGATATCGATATTGTTCTTTTTCAGACCTGCTATGAACTTTGAATAGCTCATTCCATGCTCGCGCACAGCCGCATTGATACGAACTATCCACAATGAACGGATATTGCGTTTCTTTTGCTTGCGATGCACTGTGGCATAGACCATGGCCCGATCAACCGTCTCCTGAGCGGTCCGTAGCACGTTCTTTCTCTTGCCCCAAAATCCCTTCGCCTGCTTGAAAACCTTTTTGCGGCGGGCCTTTGAAGCCGGATTATTTCTTACTCTCGGCATGATATTCTCCTTGATTCATCAATAATTTTCTTTGTTAACGTTTTGCGAGCAAGTGCAGCACCCGTTTTTCGTCGGCTTGTGCAACTTCATGTTTGCCGCCAAGATGACGTTTTCTACGATTGGTCTTGCTGCTTAGCAAGTGGCGGTTGGTCGACTTTTTCCGAAGCAGCTTTCCCTTGCCGGTCGTCTGGAAGCGCTTCTTCGCACCGCTGGTTGTTTTCATTTTAGGCATATACCCTCCTTTATTTTCTTACAAAAATCATTACCATATGACGGCCTTCAAATTTCATCTCTCCATCCAAACGGCCATACTCCTCAAGATCTTTAACCATGCGTTCGGCCAGCTCAATGCCGAATTCCTTATTGGCCAGCTCACGGCCCCGGTAGACTACCGCAATTTTTACCTTATATCCGTCTTTCAGAAAACGGATGGCATGCTTCATCTTGAAATGATAGTCATGATCATCCGTTCGTGGGCGGAAGCGCAACTCTTTCAATTCACCCATGTGGGTGTGCTTCTTGCGATTACCCTTTTCCTTTTTTTGCAGCTCATATCGATATTTTCCGTAGTCGATGATCTTGCAGACCGGCGGCTCGGCATTCGGAACAATTTCCAGAAGGTCCATATTTTCATCGCGCGCCCGCTGTAGTGCCTTGATGGTTTCAATGATGCCTACTTGCTCGCCATTGGAGCCAATCAGGCGCACCTTGGCAACTCTGATTTGCTCGTTAACTCGTATCTTGTCTTCTTTGCTGATGGTAGTGCTCCTTTGATTGGTAAACGGTTTAATCGATAACTTTTCGATCAATTTCATCCTTGATCTGTGACATAAAAGCTTCAAGGGTTGAAGTGCCTTGATCTCCCCGGCCGTGTCGTCGAACAGCAACACTGCGCCCGGTCACCTCTTTGTCACCCAGAACCAGAATATAGGGTATTTTCTTCATTTCGGATTCCCGAATCTTGTATCCGATCTTCTCATTATCCGAATTTACCTGCACCCGGACACCACCCTTCGTAAGCAGTTCTTTCAACTCATTGGCATACGATACATGGGCGTCCGAAATCGGCAGCAACGCAACCTGAACGGGTGCCAGCCATACGGGGAAATTCCCGGCAAACTGTTCGATCAGAATTCCGATGAATCGTTCAAGAGATCCGAAAGGTGCGCGATGGATCATGATCGGGCAATGCTTCTGACCGTCTGAACCCGTGTATTCCAGTTTGAAACGCTCCGGAAGTACATAGTCAAGCTGTACCGTGCCAAGTTGCCAGGTTCGACCCAGTACATCCTTTATCATAAAGTCGATTTTTGGCCCGTAAAAAGCAGCTTCCCCGATTCCAATGAAATAGTCGAGTTTCATTTCGTCGGCGGCCTCTTTCAAGTCTTTCTGCGCAACTTCCCACAGAGCTATCTCGCCGCCGTACTTCTCGACCCTGTCGTCCCGAAAAGACAAGCGGGTGCGAAAATCCTTGAAACCCAACGTTTGAAACACGTGCTGGATCAGCCCGATCACCTTGCACATTTCTTCCTTCACTTGATCCGAGCGTACGAAGAGGTGCGAATCGTCGACGGTGAAACTGCGCACACGGGTGAGACCTGTCAACTCACCGGATTGTTCATATCGGTACACGGTTCCAAATTCAGCCAATCGAAGCGGAAGATCGCGATAACTGCGCGGTTTGGACGCGTAGATCTGGATGTGGTGTGGACAGTTCATCGGCTTCAGCAGATACTGCTCCCCGTCCTCCAGCGTGATCGGTGCGAACTGGCTATCCTTGTAGTACGGATAGTGACCGGACGTCTTGTAAAGTTCTATGTTGCCGATGTGGGGAGTCACTACCGGAAGATATCCTTGCTTGACCTGCTCCTGACGGAGAAATTCAACCAGCGTTTCTCTGAGCACCGTTCCGTTTGGCAACCATAAAGGCAGTCCGCCCCCGACTTTGGAAGTCAAGTAAAAAAGCTCCAGTTCCTGACCCAGTTTGCGATGATCGCGCTTCTTGGCCTCCTCAAGCATGGCCAAATGTTCGTCCAACTGCTTCTTGCTCGGAAAACTGACTCCACGAAGCCGTTGAAGCTGAATATTGTTTTCATCTCCTTTGTAGAAGGCACCCGCAACCGACATGATTTTGAAGGCCTTGATCATTCCCAGATTAGGTATATGAGGACCCCGGCAAAGATCAACAAATTCACCCTGTGTATAAGTGCTGATAATGTCCGAATCGGGTACATTTTCTATGATCGGAATTTTGAAATCCTCACCAACGGATGTGAAATATTCTATGGCTTCTTTTTTAGAAATCTCCCGTCGCGACGTCGGATACTTCTCTTTGACAATCTTGCCCATCTCATTCTCGATTCGGCCAAAATCTTCCTGACTGATGGGTTCCGGAAATAAGATATCATAAAAGAACCCGGACT
>JAGQUY010000494.1 GCA_020438245.1 Bacteroidota bacterium | reverse complement strand
ATGGAGTGGTGTGATTATCCGGTGATCCAGGGGCTGGCGACACTGAGACACCTAAATCGGAATGTTTATTTTCTTGTCGGCAATCCAAGATACGAAAAGCTTAGAGTGTCAGATCTGCCGTGTCGTGCAAGGGTTCTCATTAACTGTAATTTTACATACGGCATTTTTGAGGAATGGCGGGAGCAGTGGATTTCGAATATTGTTTCTTGCTGCCAAAGACTGGGTGTTGAGTACTTGATCTGTCAACATCCACGTGATCTAGGTGATTTGTCCGGGTATGTTTCACAGAGATCCTCTGCAAGTACGATTCACAACATGATACTTTCATCAACGATTGTTGTCACCAGATTCAGCTCTTTGATTCACGAATCGATTGCTTTGGGACGTCGAGTGTTGTATTACAACCCTCATGGCGAATTGATGAATTACGACTTCGAACCGGATCAGAGTCATCTCTCCATCGTCCGGGATAAGGAGCAGCTATATGACTCGCTGGAACAGCTTCTGCACTGTGGACCCTCAAAAGAGGATTCCTTTTACATCAAATACATAATGAGGCACTGTGGCTCCGCAGATGGCTCAGCAAGCCTGCGGTTGTCAAAAGCGATAGAGACCATCACGAGGTGCAACTTGGATCGCCGACCCATCCCGTGGAGCACGCAATTTCATCTGAAGCTTCATTCACTGAAGGCTAAGATCAAGGAATTATCAAGAAACTTTTAGTTGCAATGATTGCAGTCACTCCGAATAACGGGAAGAGTCCGCCAGTCCTTCGTCTGGTCATGGGCGTTCTATTCTTCAGACCATGGCTCGCATCATTGGACTTTAATACCTTTTCATTTCTCGACAGACGGAAATTGGTAGGATCCGACGTTATTTTGGAGACAACGGTTATGGGTTACGTGGATGCTGCACTGCTGTGTCTACTGTTACTATTCTTATTAAGAAATCGCAAACAACTTAGCGGGATGCCTTTCATTATTCCGTTGCTTACTTTTGTGGCATTTACATCAATTAATGCACTTATTTTTTCCATTGATAGGGGGACAAGTTTACGAAAACTGTCCAAGGTCTATTTGTATGTTACGCATTTGGCAATATTCTATCTTCTTGCCAACGATAAACGAAACGTTACTTTTCTTAGAGCCGTACTGTTTTCCGCGATGTTTCCGGTTGTTTATGGTTGGTTTGATTTTCTGGTAAATTCGGATTTAGGTCTTGGTACTCTCCTTAGTCGGGAATATCGCGAATACTCAACGTTCTCCCACGCAAATTCATATGCTTTCTTTTTGAGTGCCGTGGGAATCTCTGCGATTTCTCTCTACTTTCTTGATCCAAAAAGGCGAACACGATATGTTGGGGCCATTGTAGTTATTTTTGCTAGTCTTCTTACGACTGGTGCACGTATGGCAATGGCGGCGTTTATTTTCGCACAGGTAATTTCTTTTTCCGGTTTCAAGAAGAAAATAATTCTTTACATGAGTATCGCAGTGATTCTACTTCTAAATATTGATTTGTATGCAAAAACTTTCTCGGCAGTTCTCACCGCTGTTCCGGATTTGGTAAACGGAAACGTATCAGAAGCGTTGCAGACGGCGGGATCTGATATATTGTCAATCCCAGAGAACGAGATTTACGTTAACGAATTTGCATCTCGTTTTCTCATTTGGGGTCGGCTTTTGGACGGGCTTTCTGACAACTATTTGTGGGGAATGGGATTATTCGCCGCAAATAAGTTTTACGCTATAAATTATGGAGATAACTACAACCCCCACAACGACTATATCCGGTTGCTATTTGAACTTGGAGTTGTTGGATCGCTTCTATATTTTGGATTCTTTGGATTGGTTTTCTTCAAACTTATGACAAGATCGAACATGAACAAAGGAAAGTATGACTACCATATCCGATCATTGATTGCATTTATTCCATTTATGGGGCTGGTGTCTTTAACTGACAATATCTTTTTGGATCCGTCTTTCGGCCTGATTCTGTTTTGCGTTATGGGAATCTTGTTGCGCATTCTATCGAATACGGAGGGATGATTCAGTGTCTCGAGACATCTGCTTGATTATATGCACACATAATAAGATTTCAATTCTGCGCAAGACCATTTCGCTCATACTTGAGTATCGTTGGTTAGACTTTGGCCTTATGGTCGTTGACAATGCTTCTAGCGATGGAACACGGGAATATTGCCAATCGCTCGACATTTCATCCAATTTTGGGATAAACTTCGAGTTCGTGATGGAGCCAAGACTTGGTCTTTCTCGTGCTAGGAACACAGCGGCTGAGAGAGCTGATTCGAAATGGTTAGTATACTTGGACGACGATTGTTTTCCATGTGAATCTTTTCTTGGAGCGTACAAAGAGCTTGTTAAGCTCGTGCCGGATGTTGTGGTCGCAGGTGGACCAATCCTGGTCAGATGGCCGGAAAGTGGAAGACCGTCATGGTTGCCTAGAGAGTTTGAATGGGTCTATGGTAAAATTGAACACGAAAATTGTAACGGAATATGTAAACTAGGGAGATCGTACGGAGTTAATGGCGGTAATTTCTTGGTTCAAAGAATGATGCTTCATCAGGCGGGTGGTTTTCAGGAGCACCTTGGGCATATCGGAATGAATTCAGGTGGCAATGAAGAGCATTTCCTAATTGATAGGTTGAGGAAAAGTTATCCCGAGAAAGCGTTTTGGGTATCCGATGCTGTGGTTATTCACCATTTTCCGCTTGATCGACTTACGCTGAACTATGCATGCCAAAGAAGTAAGGCGGCCGGACTAGACAGGGCAAAGGCTGACTGGCTTGCCAAGAAATACCTGTTGTTCTTTTTGAGAACAACGTACTATCTTTTCAGATGCTGCCTTCAAAGAGATGGTGTTCGACGATTCCACTATATTGGATATTTGTCAATCTTTAGTAGGGTATGGAGAAATACGTCCGTATGAAGTCGCTGCGCATAGGGATTGACGCGAAGTGGTTTTTTGAAGGTCCGCCAAGTGGCCGCGTCGTTGTGAGTGAGCTTGTGAAACATATGTTATCCATTGGACAAGCACATCAGTTCATTATTTTTTTGGACCGCGATTTTCGAGGTAGAACCTTTCCCCACACAGGCCATAATGTTGAACTAGTGTACGTCTGGGCTAGAAACAATCTTTTGGCAAATTTATTTATTCTACCATTCTACTGCATCAAGCTAAAAATTGACGCGTGTGTTTTTCAAAATTTTGGCACTTTTACCGGTTTTGCGCGTAGATTAGTCTTTATTCATGATACGATTTTTATTTCCAATCCGGAGCATTTTACACTGCTTGAGAGACTCTACTTTTCCCCCATGAAATATTTGGCACGTATTTCGGAAAGGATCATAACTGTATCACAGAATGAAAAGAGGCGTATGAAATTATATTCGTTCGTGCATGCAGATAAGATAGATATTGTATATAACGGTGTTTCGGACCATTTTTTCAAGAAGTCTGAGTCTGTGGACTCTCAATTTAATATTGTTAAGAAGAAATACGGTATTCCGAATGACTATCTATTATACGTTGGCAGGTTGAATGCCAGAAAGAATCTACTCAACCTACTTAAATCGGTAACGCAAATGCAATCAAGATTGCCACTTGTGTTGGTTGGCTCGGTTGATTGGAAGATGTTTAATTTGAGTCAAGTTCTATTCGAGCTAGGCATCAGTAGTCGTGTTTTTGTTCTGGGTTTTGTCGACGAAGTTGACTTACCGGTTCTATTTCATAATGCAAAAGTCTTTTGTTACATATCTTATGATGAAGGTTTTGGCCTGCCGCCGCTTGAGGCCATGGCGTGTGGATTGCCCGTAGTTGTATCAGACATACCCATATTCAATGAAGTTCTTGGATCAGCGGCAAACTATGTGGATGCCGACGATCCGAAGTCAGTTGCAAGAAAAATTGATGAATTGTTGAGTAATCAGAGCCTCTACAACGATAAAAGCGAGTCGGGGATTATGAGAGCGAGGATGTACTCTTGGAGTGAATCTGCAAAGTCGCTTTTGGAGATTGTTGAAAGGACTGTTCAAACTTCTGGATCATTTTATGATTGAATTCTGTCCAAATTGCGGAAACTGTGTACAGTCAGAAGATCAAGTGTGTCGTGAAGTTGTGAAAGGTGATCAGTTGTTTTGTCTTCGACGATGTTCGTCTTGTTCCATAACGTATACTTTTTTCGAGAAGGAAATTAATTTGTCTGAGTTGTATGACCGAGGTGATTATAAGATCAGA
>JAGQUY010000493.1 GCA_020438245.1 Bacteroidota bacterium | reverse complement strand
CTGCACCGGCGGTATTCGTTGCGAAAAGCTGACGAGTTACCTTTTGAAATCAGGATTCAAAAAGGTCTTCCAACTCAAAGGAGGAATTGTAAACTACAGCAAGGATCCGCATACTCTGGGCTCCGACTTTGACGGACGCTGCTATGTTTTCGATCAGCGAATTTCTGTCCCGGTAAATCACGTGAATCCCACCATCATTTCCCGGTGCCACCATTGCCAGCGTCCATGCGAACAATATGTCAATTGCGCAAACCTGGATTGTCATGTGAGATTTTTTTGTTGCGAGGAATGCGCACGAGTTCATCTTAGATCGTGCTCGGCTGCATGCCGAGAGGTGGAACATCATGAATTTCGAATAAAATCGGACAGGGTCTAGAGTTCCTGGCTTCCAGTCGACACGAATTGTTGTATGATCCCATCGACGGCTTCAATACTCTTTATCCCGTCGACACTTTTTCCAGCCTGATAATAGTCCTTCGACGAAGTGGCTCCGCGCATGGCGGATTTTTTTAGCTGCTTCATGGAGCGTAGCGCTAAGAGGATACGTGCTGCTTTCTTAAAATGACGATGCTGAAGCATCCATCGAATGAGAATGTTTGTCTTGAGACCGGCATTCATTACTCGATCGGTGCGTATGACGGACAAGGGTACTCCCGTCACCCGCTCTGTCCATACAATGTCTTCCTCGGTAGCCTTAACAATTGCCTGCTTATAGTCCGGGTGGGCAGTGCATTCGATGGAAGCGATAAAACGAGTCGCCATCATCACACCCACGTAGCCGTAGTTCAGCGCATCCAGGAATTGGCGCGGCTCTCCAACACCACCCCCGCATACAACCGGCAAACCCAAGTCTTGGAGCTCGTCAAACAACTCCCGCGGATCACGCACTCCCGCGTGTCCGCCGGCTCTGCTGTTGACCGCAATAAGCCCGTCGACACCCGCATCCCGTGCCTTCTCCGCCCATTTTCTTTCCGTGACTTTGTGGTAGACGACTCCACCAACTTGATGGGCCTTTTCCACTATCCACTTTGGGTTACCAAGCGACGTGTCAAAAAATCGAATTCCCTCCTCTATGCCGATATCGATCCATTTACGCATTCGTTCTTCATACGTTTTTGAGGAACGTTCAACTGTTGCGTTGAGTCCGACAGGATTCGTAGTCAGACTCCTAATGAATGCCAATCCTGAACGATAGTCGTATCCATGAACATAAACCAGCGACAACGGTTGGATAATACCCAATCCTCCCGCTTGGGACACAGCTGCCACGAGTTCAGGATTACTGCAGGGAAACATGGCCCCGCAAAGTATCGGATATCTGATTCCGGCATGACGAGTGAGGGCTGTCTCCATGACCATTTACTTCACCGGGCCGGTTTGAGTCAACAATCGTCCGTGTGCGACTTTTTCCTGACTTCCATTCAACAAGGCAACATCCAGAGTGATCTCCTGCTTGATGCTGTTTGTGACGATAGGCGCCTCGCACACACCGATGATCATGCCACGCGCCTTCTTAAGATAATCAACCTGAATTGACTTCACGATAAACCGAGCATCGTCCGGCAATCCGCAGGCAAGTGCCAGATTACCGGTATATTCAACCAAATTTGCAAGAGCAATGGCATGAACCGAGCGCAGATGATTTCGTAAGCGACGTCTGTCGCGTATGCTCACCTTCGCAAACCCGGGGCGCAATTCCAGTACACGCGCACTCATTGATCCGGTATATGGAATATATAACCTGATTCCCAAATCAAATAAACGTTTGCCAAACGGATATTTTGACAAGGTCTGCCACGTTTTCAACACCGTATTCATCCGCTCCTCATCCTTTTATGTTGTGAAGAGAGTTTCATGCATACCTCATAATCAATGCATTTCAATCGAAATTTACCAATCAATTTCAAAAACCGTTGATTTGAACTTTCACTTGACCTAAGTTAAACGCCTTTACAACATACTCTCAACCGGTTATATCCAAAAAAGGATTCTTGATGTTGCGATTTGCATTCTGCGTACTGTTGTTCGCCTCCATTGGCCTCTTGAATGTTCATTCCATTTTCTCTCAGGATTCAGCTATTACGTCAAATTCAGACACCTCCTCGAGCGATTCGGTTTCCAATCTCCAGAGAATCATGCTTGAAACGCGACGTTCCGTACGACGAAGCCTGGAAAAACCAATTCAATACATGAACGATAACTACCTGATTGTGATTGATCCGGGTCACGGAGGGACAAAGTACGTCGACAAGGGACATTCGGCAAAACTCGATACCGTCGAATACTACGAACATGAGATGATGTGGGATTATGCGGTCCGTCTTGAAACTCGACTGCGGGAAATCGGATATACCTCGGTCAAGAAGACCAAGACTGGTGCCGCCGACAGATCACTGTCTATCTATACACGAGCAGATGTAGCCAAACGCCTCGGCAAAGAAGCCGGTAAACCGGTTATCTTTATCAGCCTGCATTGGAACCACTTTGAAGACCGATCGATCAGTGGCACCGAAATCTACATCAAGGAAAAGAGAAACCGGACCAGCCGAAAGCTTGCAGAGTTCATACAAGGTAAAACCCGGTTCATTATGGGTGCCCACGGGATGGGCCAGTACACGGAAGGCATCATCGAACGTGATTATAAGGTGCTCAGGGAACTGGATACAGGCGTCCTGATAGAACTGGGCTATGCAAGCAACCCAAATGATCTGCAGAAGATGATCACGCTGCGTGACGATATTACGATCGCCATCAGCGACGGTATTGAAGCGTTTTCGTCCTACTTGTGGTCCTTGGACACGACGGTAGCAAAAATTCCAACGGAAGATCAATTCAACCTGAGCGAATCCCGATTTGCTTCCATTAAGAATGTCAGCTATGGATGGTCGTGGAAGACTCAGAATCTCCACCCTTGGCAGCGGGATCACTTGGAGAATTTTGACGGCTTTTACGCGGAGAATACAACTGAGAAGCGCATCTATTTGACCTTTGATTGCGGATATGAAAACGGAAATACCTCAGTAATTCTGGATGTTCTCAAGGCGCACCATGTCCACGCGTGTTTCTTCATAACCGGAGGATACTTGAAATATAATAGAGATCTCGTCAAACGTATGATTGACGAAGGACACGTAATCGGAAACCATTCCCAGTATCATCGGTCAATGCCTCTTTTAAAGGTTGCGGAAATCAAGGAGGAAATCCTTGGCCTTGACCGTGATCTATACGATTTGTTTGAAATCAAGACTTCTTACTTTCGGCCCCCCAGCGGAGAATACAGCGCCAGATCACTTGCAGTAACCCATGCGCTGGGCTTTAAAACGATTTTTTGGAGTTATGCGTATGACGACTGGGATGCCAGCATTGTTCGCGGCAAGACCTTTGCTTACAACAAAATCATACGGAATGTCCGACCAGGTGATATCGTTCTGCTCCACGCAGTATCAAAAGACAATGCGGACGCCATGCCGGATATTATAGAATCGTTGAGAGCACAAGGGTACGAGTTCGTTTCGCTCGACACTTTTCCGTTCCAATCAAAAGACTCGCGACCCTGAATCAAAAAGTCGCCTGCGCGTCATATACATCCGCCATTGAACCGACGAATCCAGTTTACCCTCTTCCTGTAAATTAGATTCATTTTTACCCTGGACCCTCAAGGAACTTTTACTTGAAGGGACGAAACTTGGCCTACCCTTATCGCACTCAAAGAACGTTCCGACGATTGTTGATTTTTTCCG
>JAGQUY010000492.1 GCA_020438245.1 Bacteroidota bacterium | reverse complement strand
GATTTGCCAGTTGAGCCTATTTCACCCTACGGTTGTCAAAAGTTATTTTCGGAGCGGTACTTGGCAGTGTTTTCAAACTATTGCAACTTATCTGTTGTGTGTCTTCGGTTTTTTAATGTATTCGGTCCACGCCAAAGCCGGCATTCGCAATATTCAGGTGTGATTACAAAATTCGTGACTGCAATGATGGCAGGTAAACAATTGACGATCTTTGGTTCTGGAAACCAGTCTAGAGATTTTGTTTATGTAAAAGACGTTGCAAGAGCTTGTTGTTTAGCTCTCAATGCTGAGGTTAATAGAAACTCAATTGTCATTAATGTTGGCACGGGTATTGCCACTTCAATAAATGATTTAGCTACCAGTTTGAAGAAGTTTTTTCCCAATTGGACAGAGGGGACCATCTATTCAAGTGACCAACCCGGTGATATTTCGCACTCATTGGCTGATATTGGCCTTGCGAAGTCCGTCTTAGGATACAGCCCCAGCTACACTTTGTTAGAAGGGCTGAAGGGTCTTTTCGTCTAATGTAGGTTGACCGTCGATTACTGGCTGTTTGTTGTTGATCGATTTAGAAAGCGTTTCAAATTATGCAACTTTATCGCCAGTCCTTACATATTCTGCGGGTTGCGACTGACTTTCTGGCGTTAACAATCGCTTTTCAACTGTCCATTAGCTACATCGTTCAATTCAAACAGTGGCGACCGATGATCGCCAGTGATAATTTTTTGCTGTTAGCCCTTCTTGTAGTGTGGTTTTTTTCTTCAAGAAATACAGCGCTTTACGATGACTTTCGAACGACCAATTTTTCGTTCGAAGTTGTGGCCGTGCTTAAGAACACCTTGATCCAAACAATCAGTTGTGTTTGCATACTTTTCCTGATGAAAGACATTACGTTGTCCAGGACTTTCGTCTTGGTCTACACGACTTCTTCCTTCTTTATCGTCACCTTTGAACGTTTTGCGTTTCGTAAGATCCTTATTTTTATGAGAAGGCGGGGGCGTAATCTCAGACAAATTGTCATCGTGGGCGCCGGCGAAGTCGGTAAAGATTTCTATGACTCTATCATGTTGAATCCGCATTTTGGATATGTGTTGGTAGGTTTTCTGGATGACGAACAGAAGACTTTTTTGAATGGCAAATATCTTGGTACGATTGACGACCTTGATCAAGTGCTGACTGAAAACGTTGTCGATGATGTTATTGTGGCCTTACCCAACCACGCCACAAAACGCCTGGAACAAGTCATGACGGTTTCTTCGAACCACACCACACGCGTCAAAATCATTCCGGACTATTTCCGATACGTTTCTGACCGATTCGATGTCTCGATGTTCGGACGTTTTCCCGTGATCTCTGTCAGGAAAGACAAGCTGGATGAATTGCATTGGTACATTCTCAAACGCGCCTTTGATGCGGCGTTTTCCCTGGCGTTTGTAGTGCTTGTGTTGAGTTGGTTGATACCAATCATCTCTATACTGATACGGTTGACTTCAAAGGGGCCCGCATTTTTCAAACAGGAGCGATGGGGTCGTCGGAATAAGAAAATCGTTTGTTATAAATTCCGCTCCATGATTGAATCGAGTCAAGACGTGGATGAACAGGGGAGATACCAACAGGCCTCACCCGATGATCCGCGAGTTACGAAGATTGGTCGCTTCCTGCGTAAGACCAATCTGGATGAACTGCCTCAGTTTTGGAACGTTTTGAAGGGTGAAATGTCCGTTGTAGGTCCCCGACCACATCCGACGCCGCTCAACATTCAATCGAGAGACATTATTGAAAACTATATGCTGAGGCATTTAGTAAAGCCTGGGATCACAGGATGGGCTCAGATTAACGGTTATCGGGGTGAAACAAAAGATCCTGTGCTGATGCAGAAACGGGTTGATCATGACATTTGGTATATAGAGAATTGGAGTTTCTGGCTTGACATTCAGATCATTTTGTTGACAGTCTGGCAAATGATCAAGTGGGATACCAAGGGCTATTGATGAAACCCATAGTGCGTTCCGGTTTGTTATGGATTGTCATTCTTCACGGTTCCGTTTTTAGTCAAAATCCCACGCCGTCCGTCAATCTTCCCTTAAACCATTTCGCTCATGATTTCTTGGAAAGGATGGAAGTTACAGGTATACTCCCTCCATCTATCGAGCTTAGAAATAAACCTTTTTCCAGAAACGACGTTCTGAAATGCATTCTTCTGTTGGAGGAAAGAATACATGCAAACCCCGGGCTGTTCAGTTCGACTGACCTGTCTCTGTTCAGAAAACTCAAGGGTGAGTTTCACCTTGAGCTGAAAAATGCGAAAGTACTGTTTCCGGAAGAGGAAAAAGAAAAGCACCTGTTCTCGTGGGGTACGAGCGATCAAAGCAGCTATGTCGTAGGGGATGCGGTTATCGAACAGGCTTTCCAGCTGGATCGACTCAACCATTCCAGTGATTCGTCAGGTGAAAACGTCAGTTTCTCCAGAGCTGCAGGCCGTGTACGAGGTATCGTAAAAAACGGTATTGCTTTCTACTCGGATTTTTCCAGTACACTCATCAAGGGTTCTGACCGCAGTTATCGCTTTGGCGAAAATTCCCAAGGCGGAGTGATCAATTACAACGCAGTGAGCTCGAATGTGTATTCGCTGAACTCCAACGCGTATATCGTAATTGAACCCAGGTGGTTCAGACTGCAGTTTGGAAAGGATCCCATCAGTCTTGGCCCGGGCAAACACAGTAATCTATTCTTGTCGGACAATGCACCGGCGTTTGACAATTTGAGGCTCGATGTAACCTACGATCGGATCAAGTTTACGTACCTGCATGGCTGGCTGCGGAGCGATCCGTATCGATACAGCGCAGCTCCGGATACAAGCGTGCAGAAGTTCATCGTCGTTCATCGACTGGAGTTCAAAGTACTACCATGGCTTTTCATTGCAGGAAACGAAAGTGTAATTTATGGGGGTCGCGATGTGGAGATTGCCTACTTGAATCCTATAATACCCTATCACGTCACCGAGCAGTATTTGGGAGATCGCGACAACAATACAATAAGTTTTGATTTCACGGCATTTCCTTGGAAGAATTGGAAATTCTTTGGCGCCGTCTATCTTGATGATTTCACAAATACCCAGAATCCCTTTACCTATTGGAAACAAACGTGGGCTGTGCTTGGAGGTTTTTTTTGGACAAATCCAGGGGGTCTCGCTAATACCGATTTTCGAGCCGAGTACTCCAGAGTGGAACCCTATGTCTACGCACATAAATTTGATTTGATCAACTACAGTCATTTTGGCACTGGACTGGGATCGTTCATGCAGCCCAATTCTGATGACTATTTTTTTGAAATTCGTTATCGCCCAATCAGAAGAATTGATGTGGCCTTGAATTATGAGCTGACGAGGCACGGTCGAGGGGATATTTATAC
>JAGQUY010000491.1 GCA_020438245.1 Bacteroidota bacterium | reverse complement strand
ATCGTGTTGTTTACCCAAAATTCGACCCAGTTGATCTCCAGTGATATCGGCGTGAAACAGGCTTTCCAAGTAAGTCAGGCCGGTATCGACTATGCAGTTCGCAGATCTTTTAATACAAACAATTGGCACTGGTCGGCCACGCATACGGGTTTTTCCGGCGGCACGGTCAACTTAACGGTTGAAGACAGCACCATCGTTGCTTCGCTGAAAGATACTCTTCAGGTTCTTGTTACGGCAACCGCCGGCGGTTCTTCTTCAAAACAGATTTATCGGATCCGGATGTCGGACATCAGTGCCTATGCGGCGTACATTTCCGGAGATCTCAATTCAAAAGTAACCGTCCGGGACTCCGATGGAACAGCCAATCCGGCGCGGGCTTTTGATTTTGCAACCGAAATGCCGACCATTGATTCCGATCTGATGAAACAGATTGCTATCTCGCAGGGGCATTACTTCTCCTCCAGTTACTCCATGCCCAACGGCGGCATCTACCCTCCTCATCCGGACAGCGGCTTTTACCATGTTCGCGCCAATGGTACTGTGAGCGATACACCCAATGTGGTCTATATCCAAGGGGATCTTGAAGTAAAAAACGGCGCGCAGATTGCCGGAATCATCGTCGTCACCGGCGACGTGGATCTGAAAAACAGCCAGCGAGTGAACGGCATTCTCTATTTGCCAAACCCGGTATCGGTCGTCAAGGACGTAGACCTTTACAACAAGGAAAGAGTGTACGGAGGGATCATCGGATCGGGCAACATCACGGGAATGGGAGACCCTGACAAAATCAGTATCTACCATATACAGTCGTATCTTTCCAGGTTTTACGGACTGTTCAATCAATCCGGGCTTCCGTTTGTTACCTTTTACAGATTCTGGAAAGAGTATTGATCATGAAGCCCATGGATTCCACCCTCACCGTATCCTGGACTGCCTCAGAGACTCCCAGAACTTCTTTTCTTCAATACCTTCTCCGCCTTCTTGGCTCAAAGTCCAAGAAGCTTCTGAATGGCACACCGGATCGAACTGCTGCTGCCGTCATTTCCCCGGCCGCAAGGCAAATTGCGAGAGAGAATCTTCGTCTGCAGGTCGAGATCCAAAAACTGCGTGAAGTGGTTCAAAAAGAACGGGAATATACACAGATGCTGATTCAGGTCAATACGGCCACACAGCAACTGCTTTCGATGACCGATCGCAAGATTCTTCTCAAAAGCGTTACAACATCGTTGTGCGAGGAATTGGATTTTGCAAGTGCCATCCTCTGGGTCGTCGACGAAGAATCCAACCGCCTTGTTCCGATCTCCTGGTCGAATGTTGCACTGGAACAACTCAAGTCGTTTCGGGCCGATCTTACCCGCCGCCCGTATTCGGAATTGTTGAATCACAAGAAAAGCTATTTCATTGTAGACGACGTGGAAGATCCTTCGCTGATCGATAGTGCCCAGTTTCAGCATATCCATGATCTCTCCACGATTCTCGAGTCGCAGGCCATGTATCTCATTCCCATTGTGTCGGTGGCCGATGCCCAGGAACGCGTGGAACGTAGCTCCGGAGAAACGAAAACGAATGCCATCCTGATGGTTGGTCAGCGCAACCACAACCGTATGATAGAGAGCAAGGATATTCTCCAACGGTACGCATACGCCGTCGGACTGACACTCGGCAACGTGGACACCTACAGTTATCTTCACACCAACTATCATTCGTTCAAACAGCAGGCAATCACCGACGGTTTGACGGGCCTGTATAACCGCCGATTCTTCAACGAAGAACTGGGACGTGAGATATCCAGATCGTACCGGCACTTTCTGAGAATGTCCCTGATTATGATGGATGTCGATCACTTCAAAAAATACAACGACCAGAACGGGCATCAGGCCGGCGACGAAGTTCTCCAAAAAGTCGCAACCCTTCTTCGCAACGAAACACGGATTTGCGACATGGAATGCCGCTACGGCGGTGAAGAGTTTGTATTGATTCTGCCGGAAACGAGCAAAGAAGAAGCACTGGGTCTTGCCGAGAAACTCCGCCGTAAAGTATATGAAACCGAATTTCCTCACGGATACAAGCAGCCTTCTGGACGTCTGACCGTCAGCCTCGGCGTGGCCACCTTTCCGGAAGATGCTTCCGATGACAAGTCGTTGATTGAAGTCGCCGACGACGGTCTCTATCGGGCCAAAGAAAACGGCCGCAACTGCGTCGCCACCGTCGAAAGGACTCCGTCATGACGACCGCCAATCCCGGATCAACCAATCCGTTTTCGATGTCACCCGATCCCCACTTGTTCTATTTCTCACGACAGCATGTGGAGTGCCTGCAACTCCTTGAGTCAACCATTCGACTGAAATCAGGACTCAATGTCGTGTTGGGAGACGTGGGAACCGGAAAGACCACCTTGGGTCGGATTCTAATAAGGCTTTTCAAGGATAAACCGGAGTACATCTTCCGGATGATTCTGGATCCCAAATTCTCCTCCGAAGATGAGTTCTTATCGCATCTGCTGCAGCTGTTTGAGGTCAAGACCGACGCAACCAGCTGTCTGGGTCGGAAGGATGCTTTGGAGAACTTTCTTTACTTCAAGGGTGTTCGGGAACGACGCATACCGGTTTTGATTATTGACGAGGGTCAGAAGCTGACTCCGGCCATGATGGAAATCATCCGAAGTTTGCTCAACTACGAGACCAATGAGTTCAAACTGATCCAAGTCGTCATTCTCGCACAGCTTGAACTGGCCGCTCAGATCCGTCAAATGCCGAATTTCCTTGATCGGATTGCCGGTTCCTATGTGCTGCAGCCGATGGACCAGGAAGACTTGATGCGCATGATCGGCTATCGTCTGAAAAAATGCGGATACGATAATCTTCATGGTGTTTTCACCAAAGATGCGCTGCTGAAGATCTACGACCACAGCCGAGGCTTTCCGCGCAAAGCCATCAATTTGTGTTACCATGCCATGATGGTAAAGATGAATGATCAGTTGGATGTCATCGATGAAAACGTCGT
>JAGQUY010000490.1 GCA_020438245.1 Bacteroidota bacterium | reverse complement strand
GTAACTCCCGTTCAGGCCAAACGTGAATTCCGAAAAGAAATGATTGTGATAGAGTGCTTCAATGGATCCATAGATCAAGTCGTTGTTCCCAAACCTTTTCTTTGCCGTCATCGATAGAGATACGTCTCCGATCCTCGGCGATCGAAAAACCTGCAGCCACATGGAATAGGTCGCATTCTGCTCCCTTGAACTGAAGAAATATCGATTGGGATCGTTGATTGTGTCGGTTGGGGGAATATACACAGAAGTGCGGTTATAAAACTCGTAACTCAGCCTCAGGGTCAGTGAACGAACCGGTTTGTAGATCGCATTAGTCAAAGAATGAGCGAGTAGTGATCGATTTACGATGTAGGATGTTTTGTTGGATACCTGCAGTCCGGAAAGAGGTTTGTACCAGGTTGAAAAAAAAGCCTTTTGAAAATTGATCGAATTGAACTTTTCCGATGAAAACCCGGCGCCAACATAGTAAGAGGGTTCCCGCCAAAGCAGAGACCCTCCGTAATTATACCCGGTACCCATGAACTTGTTATCATAGAAGTCATTGACAGATCCTCCAAATGCGGAGAATTCCAATCCAGCCAAGCGATATCCGTCTAGGGCAGCTCCGTTGATCGGATACGCATCGACGACCGGATTTTGCGGAATAAGCTTACCCGCTCTGATCTGTCGATCTTCGGTACCGTAAGCGCCATACAATTGCCGTATTACATACCTATTATCGAATTGACTTTTGGTGGGCGAGGCAAGCGCATTGCGCTCATAGTAGTCGATAACGACCCGGTACTTCAGCATCCCCGATTCCGGATCAAACCACCTGTACTGGGCCGCGATATTGGTTGAGAAGGCGCTTAGCTCCGGGGATAGTGAAGCATCTTTGGAATAGTAATTCCACCCCGTGCTGACTCGACCGACAAAATTCCGCGTATCGGTACTCAAGCGCTGCTGCGCAAGAATGCCCGCTGTCCCTGTGAGTGTGATCAAAACCCATAACGCAAAACGACAACACATTTCAGTCACCTCCGCCTTTCTGATCGAAATTGTGACATTCCCGGCAGGTGTACGTGGAATAGTCCGGCGCAAGGCGGTGACAGGTTTCACAGGTTTGCCGATGATGGCCGACCAGAGAGAACCACCCGTCGAAGTGCGGATAGAAATCCCAGGCCGACTGACTGTGGCACGCCCTGCAATCCCCGAGCATTTCCCACTGAGCATGTGCAGGCTGCACTCCGACCGGTCTGTGGCAATCGCCGCAGCTGTTGATGTTTGGCATCTTGAAAGTAATGAGGTTCCGGTGGCAATCCGCACAGTCGAGGGCTCTGTGGACGCCGAACATCACGAAGGTTTGATCGTCATGTTTGAATTTGGACGGCACCCACGCCGCTTCAGAATGGCACCGTTCACAATCAAAGCCGAGTTGGCCCTGATGAGGCTCCTGGTGACAGGTAAAGCATTCTCGAACGGTCTGGTTGAATTTTCCCCCGCCATGACAATCGACACAGGACGTGGTTTGGTGTACACCCTTCAGCGGAAATCCGGTTTTCGCATGGTCAAAATCGATGGTCTCTTTTAATTCTTTCCAAGACTTCGTCGTGTGGCAGGCGTCACAGGGTAGTCCGAACGTGCGATGCGGTATCTTGACAAAAGGAGTGTCTGCCATGGCGACATACCGATCGGACGCTTGATACTCCTGCGGTGACGGCAGGCGATAAAAGCTTAGCATCGTCATTCCGGTCAACATCAGAGTTAAAAATGCCTTCATCGTTCAAACGCTCCTTCGTGTATATCAGGATGGCAGGACGCACAAGCCGTATCAATGGGTTTATACAAGGTATTCAAAGAATCGCTGCGAATGATCACCTGAGGATGACATTTTTCACATAAGACCTTTTCGTGCGCACCAGTCAGTACGAATCGCGACTTCAGGTGGTCGAAAATACTTGGTTTCCAAGCATCCGACGTGTGGCACGACTCGCACGATGTGCTAGGTTCCAAATCGGTCATCTGCTTTCTCAAACCAAACTGACCTTCGTGAGTATCCTTGTGGCAGGATTCACAATAGGTGCGCAGTGGTTTATAAAGTACCCGCTGAATGGGCTTGCCCTCATCGAGGGTA
Organism: Bacteroidota bacterium; assembly: GCA_020438245.1. Lineage (GTDB taxonomy): Bacteria > CLD3 > CLD3 > SB21 > SB21 > JAGQUY01. Next base: position 7,020 of record JAGQUY010000490.1, on the reverse strand, counting down.
GGATGACACTTCTTACACTCGATTTCCTTGTGCTTGCCAAGCAGGGCAAACGATGCATCTTTGGCATGGTCGAACACGAGGTCTTTCCACGTTGTAGTCCGGTGACATGCAGCGCAATCCTGCTCCTGTACTTTCTTCATAAACTGTCCACGGTGAATGTCTTCATGGCAGGACGCACATCGTTGATCCGTGAAGTGAAGGATTACCGTGCTGTCGGGTGGTGCTGGAATGCCCGTACGTCGTTCAAAATCAGCAGGTGACGTCTTGGGGTGACACTGCGCACAAAGAGTCTTGGAATGCTGGCCGAGAAGTTGATATTTGGATTCCGTGTTGTGCCGTTCAACCGTAAATGTCGAGGGAACGAATCCGGTCAGACCGTGACACGACTCGCAGGAACCGCTGTCCGTCCGTGCTGTCAATTGTCCCACGTGTTCATCCCGGTGACAGTCGGCGCATTTACCGAATGGCAGCCCTTTGTAAACGGGCAGTTTCTTCAAATCAGGCTGGTGACAAGCTTCACATGATACGACCGCATGTTTGCCGACCAACGGATAAAGGGTCAGCGAATGATCAAAGTCCTTCCCGGAGATGAATTTCCAGCCTAGCGTAGAGTGACACTGCGTACACTTTTGGCCGAATCGATTCTCGTGTACGTCCTTGTGGCAGGAGGTACAGTTCTGAAAAGCGAGCGGCTTGTACTTGAAGTAGTCGGCGTCCGTTTTGCCGTTTTTCATCGGTTTGGGATCCTTTGTCAGCGCATGGCACTTGACACATTCCACTTGCACATGGAGACCGGTTAGTTTATACGCCGCCTTGCCATGGTCGAATTGTCTTTCCGACGACTTCTTCCAGTCCTCAAAATCATGGCAAGTTATACAGTCCTGCTTGAGTTGGCCGCGATGTTCGTCGAAGTGGCACGATTTGCAATCCTGTGAGAGCCCGAGGAATGTGTTTTTGAGCGACAGGGTTTTCCCTGCCTGGCCTTGGACCAGGGCATCTACAATCTGGCCGGGTTGATGACACGTCTCGCACTTGTCAGTCTGATGCTTTCCTTCGAGTTTGTATCCGGTGAGGTCATGATCAAAATGATCCTTGCCGCCTTCCCAATAGATAATGTTGAAATCACGTCCTTTATGATCAAAGTGACAGGCTATACATTCTTTGCTTTTGACTTTTTGCGAAGCATGAAAACCTTTGCCTTGATCCACACGTGTTTTGAGTTCAACGTGACAGGCCAGACATTTACTTCCATCGAGTTTTTGACCCACATCGTGGCATTGGGTACAGTTCTGGATTCCTTCAAGGCTTGCGTGACCTTTGGTCAGGTCCCCCGGAGACAGTTGGGCATGAAGCGTCGCGGTTATGATCATGCAAAGAGAGACTACGAATCCGGCGGAGGTCAATCTGAACCACATCCGTTACATCCTTTACTGATTGGTAAAAACCCAGCCGTACCCGAAAAGAAAAGCCGTAACGATGTGGGCAATGGCGATCAGCAGCATGATCAGTGCCAGGGGTAGATGGAACAAGTGCCAGTACCGGAACAGGCTTTGCGTCATGGTGAGATTATCCAATTGACGGTTAAGATGTGCGCGCTCAGAGATCAACCGGGAGGTTGCAGAATCGACGGCGCCGTTGGCATGAAGGAGGCCCGCAATTTTGCGGTCGAGAGTTAAATTGTGAACCAGCAGCTTTGGAAAAGTCAGGACGACCGACTGGTTTGAAGAGACCATGGCGATCGAAAGACTGTCCAACTGGTTTAAAAGGGACTCCTCGACGGCATGTTTGGTCAAGAGCGTTTTACGAATTTCCGCCACCTGTTTTTTCAGCTCAAGGGGTGAAATCTCCCGCCCGGTTACCGTCTTTGGTATCTGCAAATAAAGATAACGTCCGACAACTCCGCTTGCCACCACCAGTGCCATGCACCAAAAGCTGAGTCCGATAAGACCGCCAAATTTGAAGGCTGTGTGATAAACAATGAGCGCCGGACCCAGGAGGCATAGAAAGATGTGAAACTCCAGGACATGTTTGATCTGTCCAACGGACTGCAGAACCCCCCAGCGTTTTCTCAAAGAATAGATAGCCACTCCAATGAGCATCATGAGCGTGCCCAGAAATCCGAAGCCATGTCCTATGAGGCCGACCGGAGACAAAAGTTGATGCCGGTCGTGCAGGTTGCGTTCGGTTACCGGAGTGGTATAGTAGTCCCAACCGTAGAATCCAATGTACATGACGGCCGCGATTCCTATAACCGCCATAATCCAGATGTAAATTCGGTGGGTTGAGGCCTTCATGCGGCGATTGACCTTTCCTTTGCCATGAACTCGATGCCGATTTTTTTCAAGAAAGGAGTCGGCATTTCACCGCCTATAAAGGCAAAAACGTAATCGTTATCGATTCTCTTCAGTCCATCCGGCGTCTCTATTTCAACGGCATCCGAAAAGATTTCGCGGGTCTTCGATGCATATAAAACCGTCAGCCGGCCCTGAGAGGCAGCGTCCTTGATTCGATCCCGATTCTTGGGCTTGGCTCCGGGAAAGTCATCGCCTCGATTGGCCAAGGTTACGGTTGTCCCTTTTTGATTCGCCAGTCCAAGGGCGGCCTCGATGGCGCTGTCTCCCGCTCCGACGACAAGAATCTTCTTCTGAGCATATTTTACGGCTTCGATCAATTGATAGGCCACTTTCGCAGAATCTTCACCGGGAATTCCCAGCTTTCTCGGCGTTCCTCGGCGTCCCAAAGCAAGGATAACATGTCGTGTATGAATCGTTCTCCCGGAAGCGGTAGTTACGGCTAAATGACCATCCTGTTGAACGACGTTCTCGAGTTTCTCCGAACAATCTACATTCAATGCCGTCTGCCGAATGATATCTGTCCAGAGGTTCAATAAATCCTCCTTTGAAAGCTCCCGTTTTCGAAGCCATCCATACACGGGAATTTCGACCGGCACGGTCATGACCAGTTTTTGTCGAGGGTAACTCAGTATGGCGCCGCCCGGAGAATTCTCTTTTTCGAGCACGACGAAATCCAGCCCATGTTCCTTTGCACGCAGGGCCGCACTCAACCCGCTTGGACCGGCACCGACAATGACGAGGTCCCTAAGATCCGTAGAAAGCCTTGGTTCTACCTTCAATTTCTCATGGATGTGATCGACGACGGTTTTTCCCTGAAAGATGGCATTTCGTATCAGGGCCATCCCGCCAAGTTCTCCAACCAAATAAATATTGGGGATATTGGACTGATAGGTTTCATCGAGAATGGGAATTTCCGCCGTCGACTTGGTCGGATCAAGAACGATGCGAATGGCTGAGACGGGACAAGCTTCTGCACAAATGCCGTGACCAACGCATTTCGCCGGCTGGACCAATTCGGCCACGCCTTCAATCATGCCCAATGCGTGTTCCGGACATGCAAGGACGCACGACGCACAACCAATACAACTGGACTGGTTGATCAGGGGGTGTTGTGCGATCGCCTTGTCCAGTCCGAGGACCTTGGCTTCCTCACGCCTTGACTTGCTGCGGTACTCTTTTCTTCGAATCCACCACAAGTAGGGTATGAGGACGATCAGGGCAAGACCCAAGAAGGAGATCGCCGTGGCCATTGTCTCTGACATAAGGGATTAGACTCCAAGCATCAAACAGGTTAACTTGAAAACGTGTTCCTGACCATGATTTTTGTCATGTGGTTCTCTGAGCGCTTGACTTGGCTAGTGAGGACTGGCCATACTATTCGTTGTTGCAACCCTGCTTATCAATTAATAGATTCGTGCGTCTTTTCCAAGATTCGGTTCAATCATTAAGAAGTTCTAACTCAATTCGAGGTCCCCATGGTATCCAGGATTTCAGTCGCAATCGTCTTTTTGTTGTTGTCCGTCGATTCGCTGCATTCACAGCACCTTCCGGAGGGCACGTATCAATCAAACCGGGAACGAACGTTCGACATTCTCCACTATCGTGCAGAGTTGGCGTTCGATATGGTCAATAAAGAGATTTCGGGTACAGCAACGATACGGATGACCCCATTGAAAACGATTGAATCGTTTGCTCTGGATGCGTTTCAACTTAATGTAACGGATGTGCGGATTTCGGGCAGAAAGCTTCAGTTTGTCTCTTTGCGTAATTCGCTTGTCATCTCTCTGTCGTTGGCAATCACTCCTTCGGATACCGTTAACGTTGAAATTCAGTATTCTGCATCACCCCGGGCTGGGATGTATTTTCGCCCTGATCAGCAAAAAGCGAGTTGCTATTATATCAGTACCTATGGCGAAGGCGGACTGCACGCCAACTGGCTGCCGATTTACAATGATGTGAACGACAAGTTTTCCAGTGAGATGATCGTAAAGGTCCCAAGAGAATACACAGTCATTTCCAACGGACGTTTGCTGGATACGCAGCCGACCAAGGACGACCAGATGATTTATCATTGGAGCCAGAAGCTGCCTCACTCGAACTACCTGATCGCTGTATACGTCGGACGGTTTGAAAAAGGGGACCTGCCTTCCGCGTTCGGGACGATTCCCTTAAGCTATTGGGTGCCCCCCGGCCGTTTGAAGGACGGGGCCTATGCCTTCCGAAACACGACAAAGATGGTCGAGTTTTTTTCCGAACGATTCGGTTTCCGGTATCCATGGGACAAATATGATCAGATCGCCGTGCCCGACTATGCTATAGGCGCCATGGAGCACACCGGCGTGACCGGCCACAGTGAGAGCGTGCTGCGTGACGACAAAGCTCCGCAGGATTTCGATCCGACGCTGGACGACTATGCGGATGATTGGCACGCCGATGCGACGATATCGCATGAGCTTGCACACCATTGGTTTGGCGACAATCTGACTTGCCGAAATCTGAGCAATATCTGGCTGAACGAAAGTTTTGCGAGCTACGCCATGATGCTTTGGGACGAGCACGCCGTGGGAAAAGACTTCCTGCTTTTTCAAGCCGATGTGGCAAGGCAGCACTATGTCAAGTATGTGCACACCGCGAATATTATCCGTCCACTTGAGTATCACTATTTTGATGATCCCAACACGATTTACAACGAAGAACACACGTACCTGAAGGGAGCGGTGATTCTCCATATGATGCGGTCGGTTTTAGGAGATGAGGCCTTCTTCCGATCTATCAGATATTATCTCAACAAACATCAGTTTCAGAACGTCGAGAGCCAGGACCTGAAGATTGCCATCGAGGAGGCAAGCGGGCGAAATCTGGATTGGTTTTTTGAACAGTGGATCACGGGTGCGGGCCATCCTCAATTCAGGATTTCATACAAGTATCTTGCCGATCAGAAAGCCGTGGATCTCCTTGTCACTCAGGTGCAGGCAGAGGTGGAGGGACAGGGGATTTTCACCCTGCCTGTCAATATAACGCTTGCGACCAGAAATCGGACGTGGAGCCAGCCCGTTTGGGTTGAAAACCAATCAGACCACCTTATCCTTCCTTGTGATGAAGAACCACTGATGGTGAGTTTTGACGGGGAAGGTGATCTTGTTTCGGAGATCGATTTCCAAAAGAGTGAAGAGGAATTGATCTATCAGGCGAAGAAGGATGCAGTCCCCGGACGATTGCGCGCCATTCGGCAACTGGCCGAACGATACGCCACGTCTGCGAGAACCGTTGCCGCGTTCAAAGACCTGCTGGGGGATCCTTTCTGGGGAATTGCTGCGGAAACCGCTTTTCAACTGGGCACCATGCGGACTCCCGATGCCGAAAGACTGACAGCCGTGGCCCTGAAGGCAGACGATTATCGCGTCAGGAAAGCTGCCGTTCTTGCCCTTGCCAAGTTTCAGACGAGCAGCGCGGCATCGGCGCTTCAACAAGTGGCGAAATCGGACAAACAGGATGATGTTGCGGCCGTTGCGTTGATCTCATTGGCCAGGATCAATCCGTCTGTAGATCCGGGTTTTATTCGAAGCCAGATGAAGAGGCAGAGCTGGAGCGATGAAATGGCGGTTGGCGGATTGAAGGCACTGGGTGAACTTGCAAGCCCCAAGCTCGTCGATGACATCAAGCCCTATGTTGCGGATCAATACAATCGTTTTGTAAGAGCAGCGGCGCTCACGGCTTGGAGTTCATGCAACTCCTCAGATAAGAATCTTCACCAGGTTGTGATCGGGCTGCTTAACAGTCCGATATTGTCTCTTCAGCTTCAAGCGATCGGGATGGTTGGGGACCTGAACATAACAGAAGCGTTTCCCAAACTCCACGAGTTTGTCGACGGACGCTATGATGCGAATCTGGTTGTTGCCGCCAACAATGCCCTTCAGACAGCGGAACGAAGGAAAATCGAATAAGAAAAAGGCCGTCTTTGTTTGTGATCGATTTCTAAGAGTTATCTAGAGAGACATCTGTTCCTTAAACTTTTTCGCTTGGCGGCGAGATAATTCTATTTCCGGTCCTCCTTTAAGCCGCACTCGCAGTCCTTGTTCAAACCACGGGTCGATCTTCTCGATCCACGCAACATTAATGATATGTTGACGATTGGCCCTGAAAAACAGTTTCGGGTCGAGGCGCTCCTCCAACCGGTTAAGGGATCGCAGAATTAACGGTGTATGGTCGTTGAAGAATATTCGCGTGTAATTACCTTCACTTTCCAGCAGGCGAATGGACCCGACTTCAACAAACCAGCAGCGTTCACCGTCCCGCACAAAAACCTGATCGGACTCCCGCAGAAATGTCTCGCTGACTGTGTTTTCTTTTTCCGGTTCCGTGTATTTTGCAAGTGCCAATTCCAGACGCTTGGGTTCAACCGGCTTCAACAAATAATCAAGAGCGCTGACCTCGAAAGCTCTTAAGGCGTACTGATCGTATGCCGTCGTGAAAATAACGTGTGGACTGTGGTCAAGTTCTTCCAGCATTTCAAATCCGGTCTTTCCCGGCATCTGGACGTCCAGAAAAAGGAGAGATGGTTTGTGTCGATGGATTTTTTTTTTTTTTTTGTCCGCATTTCTTGCCTAATCAATAATCTGAACACGAGGATGCTTCCCTAAAAGACGTCTCAGTTCTTCTCGTGCCA
>JAGQUY010000489.1 GCA_020438245.1 Bacteroidota bacterium | reverse complement strand
AGACGCCGTGGACGGCTGTTTTGCCCCTGTATTCCACGGAGACTTTATCCAGCGTGATCATTATTTACTTTCAACAAGGAATGCTTTGGGATATCCGGCCGACTGCAACTTTTGTTTCAGTGTTTCCGCTTCGGACCGGGTGGTTACTCCGCCCATCCAGACTTTGAATGCCTTGTCAGTTTTTTCGACGCGGCCGGTAATTTTGAAGGTATTGCTCAACTCATTTTTTAATGCCGATGCGGACGCTTCCGCTGTAAACGATCCGACCTGGATCCAGAACAAGCCAATCGGCAGAGGAACCCCTTTCATTTCATTGACCCACGCATCCGGATAGCCCTCGTCGATCAGAGTTTGTTTGGCGGTCGTGGCCTCTGCGTGTGTTTCATAACCACCCACCCAAACCTTCCACTTATCATCGGTATCATGGATCATCGCAACTTCCCCGTATGCAGAGTCGGCATGCAATCGGTCATAGTTCTTCTGAGCATTTTCCGCGCTCCCCGCAAAAACCTGAACACGGTATTTGGCCGGTCGTGCCGGTTTCACTTCTTTGTACTCCGGGGTGGCCACCGCCACGGGCATCACCACGTCGGACGAATCTACCGGTTTGATTTGCTCGTTCGGCAGTACTTCATCGGCCAAAAAATCAATTTTGTCCCCCTTGTGCTTTCCGGATTCCTCCAGCGCAGCACGAAACTCAAGGTCCGATTTCGTGACCTGCCTCGATGACGGACAGCCCGTAAACAGCAGTGCCGCAAGGGCCAGAACTACCAGACTTTTCATCAAATCTCCTTTACAAAAAACGTTTTTTACACTGATCGCACCCACATCGGGTCCGTAAATATTCATACGAGTAAATTCCACTGTCGTGTCCATCGGACCATACAAATCTCAAGGCATAATGCCCGACCTCTTCAACACGCTGGACCTGAATATCCTTGAAATCAGCCGGACGTATCGCGGCCTCGTCACGCGCCGGGCCGCCGTGTTTTCCGGTATCACAATACGCGCAGGGGCATATGCTGCGCAGGAGCGCGAAGCTGTAGGAGCTTTGGTGCCGGTCGGACCATGTGACGGTCATAATCGATTCCGGCCTATTGACGGTAACATCCTCTGCGGTGGAATTCAGTTCTGACATAGGTCCTTGAGAAAGTGAATCACGGCTTTTTGCAAAACGGCTTTGTCCACATCCAAGGTAGCCAGGTGGTAGGAGTTTTCCAAAATTATTTTTCTTCGTAGCCGGGACCGGACGCTGCGATACAGCTTCTCCTGATTGTCGAAGGGAAAGGTGTGGTCGTGACGTCCATGGATGGTCATAAAGGGACATTCCACCTGCGAAATTCTGGCCCGGAGCTCGCCAAGCAGTTTTCTCAGTTCGTCGATGCTCCTCATGGGCATCACCGAATAATGGATCTCCGCCTCTTTGGCCTCCGGATCTTTCACATCCGGTCCGTTGAGCTTCGGCTTAAATCGGACAAAATACTTCAACAAGGGAACCAAACGGGCAGGCCAATGGGACAATCGAAGTCCGCTTGCAATGACAATGACACCATCCACCCTTTGTGTGGACGCAAGCAGCAAGCCGAGGCATCCGCCCATTGATTGACCACACACAAAAATTTGGCGGTACTCTTTTCTCAACTCCGAAAAGGCCTTCTTCACAGCGTCGAGCCATTCCGTCCACGTCGTGGTTTCCAAGTCTTCAGGTGTCGTTCCGTGTCCTGGCAAAAGAATCCCTTTTGTGTCAAAGCCCGTATTGGCAATCTTTTGCCCCAATTCCCGCATGGAATACGGTGTAGAGGTAAATCCGTGAATCAACAATACCACGCGGTCCGTGGGTGTCGGAGATTTGAAGAGAAAGGGTTCTGCGCCCGGCAGAATGGGGGGAGTCACGCTATTTGAAGTTTTCCAATTTGGTAAGTAACCCGGTAATATCCATACCCTCGGTTGTTCCTTCGGATGCGAGTTTTTCTATCAGCAAATGCAAACCCTCAATGGCCTCACGGATTACAGAAATCAAGCCGGCATCGAGTACGACTTTGCCATCCTTGGCCGCCTTGAATCCGTCTTCCAAGGCTTTACCAATTTGTTCAATCGGAGTAAGACTCAGCATCCGTGCGGCGCCCTTCATGCTATGAGACGTTCGGTGCAGCACTTCGATAACAGCCGGATTTGAGGGAGTCTTTTGAATTTCCACCATGCTGTCGTTAAGGGTCTTGAGATGCTCCGCGCTTTCACCCTTGAACACCGCCATGATCTCGAGCATTTCCTCTTTGGAAAATTCCATAGCCCACCTTGCAATTCGTTCGAAAAATCTAAACCTTTTGAGTTAGAACTTCAAATCTAATTGCACTTCTATGAAACTGCTCCTGGCATCCGGAAACCGCCACAAACGACATGAACTTGCGGCCCTTTTAAGCAACCTCGATATCGAAATTCTGACGCCCGATCATTTTCCTGAATTGCCCTCCGTCGAAGAGGACGGTGAGAGCTTTGAGGCCAACGCGTTAAAAAAAGCACGATCCGCATACATGGCGACCTCTTTGTCCGTGCTAGCCGACGACTCCGGGCTTGAAGTGGATGCGCTGGGCGGAAAACCCGGAATTTTTTCCGCGCGGTACTCCGGTCAGCACGGGAATGACGTTGCCAACTATAAAAAGGTCCTGGATGAACTTGTCGGAATTCCAAGATCCAAGCGGACTGCACGTTTCCACTGTGTGCTGGCATTGGTCGAGGCAAACGACGCAGTCGGTCCGATGGAGCATGTCTTTCACGGAACCTGCGAAGGAGTAATCGAAACCTCGGCCAGGGGAACTCACGGATTCGGATATGACCCTATCTTTTTTATAGAGGAAAAGCAGAAGACAATGGCGGAATTA
>JAGQUY010000488.1 GCA_020438245.1 Bacteroidota bacterium | reverse complement strand
TCGATCATTATCTCGGCAAAGAAACCGTACAGAATATTCTGGCGTTCCGTTTTGCGAACGGTATTTTCGAACCGCTGTGGAACAGAAATTACATCGATCACGTGCAGATTTCGGTCGCGGAGCACATCGGCGTGGAAAAACGCGGCGGGTACTACGAAGAATCGGGCGCCCTGCGCGACATGATCCAAAATCACGTTCTTCAGCTGGTGACCCTGGTCGCCATGGAGCCGCCGGCCACCTTCGACGCCAACGCCGTGCGCGACGAAAAAGCCAAAGTATTGAGGGCGGCCCGGCCGTACGCACCGGACACCGTCGATCAATTCTGGGTGCGGGGGCAATACGACGGAGGCGTTATCGACGGGGGCATGGTGGAAGCGTACCGGAAGGAACCGAACGTCAATCCCGAATCGCAGACGGAAACATTTGTCGCCGGACAAATTTTTATCGACAACTGGCGATGGGCCGACGTGCCGTTTTATGTCCGTACGGGCAAACGCCTCCCCAAAAGAGATTCGGAGATCGCGATCTTTTTCAAAAAAACTCCCCATCTCATGTTCACCCGTACCGATGCCGATGAAGTGGCGCCTAACGTGCTGGTTCTTCAGATTCAGCCGGATGAAGGCATCGAAATGAAATTCGAAGCCAAGGTTCCCGGGGTGAATATGCGCCTCAAGTCGTCGAGCATGCATTTCAGTTACAAAGAAGCGTTTGAAATGGAAATTGCCGAGGCCTATCAGCGCCTGATTCTCGATTGCCTGCGCGGCGATGCGACGCTGTTCATGCGTAAGGACATGGTCGAGATGGCCTGGTGGCTGGTGATGCCGATTCTGGAACATTGGAAAAAAACCAAGGCGTCGTTCCCGAATTACAGCGCCGGCACTTGGGGCCCCCAGGAATCGGCCGATCTGCTTGCACGGGATGGAAGGAAGTGGAGAGGGTAATTCTTCACTTACTTTCTTTTGCCAGCGCGGCAAAAGAAAGTAACAAAGAAAAGCGCTGCGGCTGGCGAAAAAATATCTGAACCGTTGCTCACTTCGCTACGCCGAAAAAACTCCTCGCCCCGCCTGCAATTTGGGGCGGGTCTCGTCAGACAGTTTTCGGCGTCTGACGCTCCGTTTGCTCCGGTTCCGGACGATATTTTTTCGCAGGCCGAATAAAAACAGAATGGCTGAGGGAGTTATGGGTTTATTTTCCAAATCAAAACTGAAACAACACGACGACAAGGTCTTCGTCACCACGGCGTGGAAAATAAAATCCATCGTCAAGGATGCGTCGGAGCTTCGCTCACAGGGACACGGAGTCATCGTGACCTGTCACTTTGAAGAAACCGCCAATCTGCTGGCCGGGGAATTCAAGTCTTCAGGATCTTCGACGAATCGGCTGAGCTCCCCCATGGATTTTCAGCGGTTCGCAGACGGGTATTACGCGTCTCAGATCCTGCTGGGTCTCTGGCCTTCCGGGGGCGTTCCTGCGGGAACGACGACCCTGGATGCCGTTTCTCATGTGCTCGTGGCTGAACACTATCCGACGCCGCTGCGCGACAAACAGATTTTGGAATGGATTAAGTCCTTGGGCCCTGCCGAATTGACCTACTACGAAGCGCTGGATTCAGGAATGCTGTCGGTGATGTCCGGCAGGATTAAACCGATGCTTGAAAAACTGGGTGTGAAGGAAGACGAGGTCATCTCGCACGGATTTGTGACCGGTGCCATCGTATCTGCCCAGAAAAAAATAGCCGATAAAGCCGTTGCCGATATACCGGCACGAAGCGCCGGGGAATGGCTGCAAGCCAATTGTCCTGATTTTTTGAAAGAAACGCCGCCCGGTTCCTTTTAATTTTCGAAGAGGTTCCGTAATTTATTCAAGTCTGCACATCGATGGACGGGTGCGGAAAATCGGAGAGTACGATGGAACGATTTGATTCGTTGATAACTTCATTGGAAGATGTTTGGCAGCAGGTGCTGTCTTTTCTCCCTACCGTGGTTGTGGCGTTGCTGGTTTTGGTTGCCGGATGGGCCGTTGCAAAACTGCTCAGAAAACTGGCCATCCGGATAATGAGAAAGCTGCGTCTGGATGTCGCTTCGGAAAAAGCCGGGCTGGAGGATTTTCTGATCCGCGGGGGTGTCCGATTTACTGCGGTGACTTTAATCGGCGCGGTCATTTATTGGACGATTCTACTTGTCGTAATCCTGACATGCCTGAATTTGCTGGGACTGAACGGGGCAACCGAGCTTCTCAATCGGATCATCTTGTATGTACCCAACGTGCTGATTGCGGTTTTGGTACTTATATCGGGTTCGCTTTTCGCACGATTCGTTCAAGGCCTGATTTTTGCGTACTTGAACAACGTCGGCATGCAGAGCGCCGAACTGGTCGGAGGACTGGCCTATCTTGCGATACTGGTTTTTGTGGTTTCGGTAGCGTTGGAACAACTTGCCATAGGAACTCAGATCATCGTCTCGGCTTTTCAAATTGCGTTTGGCGGTATCTGTCTTGCCCTGGCACTGGCGTTTGGTCTTGGCGGAAGGGACTGGGCGGCCGGAGTCATTGAAAAATTTTCAAAAAAGAACGGAAAATAATATATGGTCATTGATTGTCACACCCATATCAACAATTACCACAACGAGGAGGTCGACTCGATCCAGGAATGCCTGAACAATTTGATCACCTCAATGAAACGCAATCGCGTGGATAAATCGATGATCTTGACCTCCTACCGGGTCGGACCGGGCAGACCCAGCACCAAGGAGGCGGTGGACGCCACCCGGGATCTGGACAATGTCTTCATTGTAGCCGGCATGGATTACCATCGCTTTTCTGCAGCAGAAATTAAGGAGCTGGAGGGCTATGCGAAGGAAGGTTCGATCAAAGGCCTCAAACTGTACCCCGGGTATCAGCCTTTCTATCCGAACGACGAGAAATGGGAAGCATTGTATGCGCTTGCTGCCCAATACAAATTGCCGGTGATGATACACAGCGGGGATACCTACACCCCCAAAGGGAAAGTCAAATATTCCCATCCGATTCATGTGGATGAAGCGGCGGTGGATCATCCGGACGTGAATTTCGTCATTTGTCATCTGGGCAATCCATGGACCCGGGATTGCATGGAGGTTGTGTACAAGAACAAAAACGTGTACACAGATATTTCCGGTCTGGTGCTGGGAAACTTTTCCGATCGGTTTGAACGGTACATGCGTAAACAGCTGGAAGAGATGCTCCTTTTTGGAGTCGAGCCCGATAAAGTACTGTTTGGAACCGATTGGCCGATCTCCTCCATGGAGACCTATCTGGAATTCATGGAAGAACTGGCCGCGCCGGTCAAAGAAAAGCAAAAGATTCTCTATCAAAACGCAGAACGATTGTTCAACCTATAAAGTATCGTACCTAACGAAAGGGAAGGGTCATGGAAGCACGCACCGCATTCAATTTCAAAAGCTGGATCAATAAACACCGGCATCTCCTGAAACCCCCGGTGGGAAATCAGGTGGTCTGGAAGGACACCGAGTTCATCATCATGGTGGTGGGCGGGCCCAACGCGCGCAAAGATTACCACTTCAACGAAGGAGAAGAGTTTTTCTATCAGCTGGAGGGTAACATCGTTTTAAAGACAATTCAGCACGGCAAACCTGTCGATGTACGAATAAAGCAAGGCGATATTTTTCTGCTGCCGCCGCGTACGCCTCACTCTCCCCAACGTCCCGCAAATACGGTGGGT
>JAGQUY010000487.1 GCA_020438245.1 Bacteroidota bacterium | reverse complement strand
GGCGTAATATATTGGACGGTTTGTGCAATTGAGAGGGAGCATATTTGATTGGTGAGATAAAATTTTTCCGGCGGAGTGTGTGTATCAAGAATCAGGCTCATCCAAAGCCCGGTGCCGGGAGGTGAAATCCAGGATCGGCCGGAACGGCCTTTACCCTTGGTTTGCTGGTCGGCAAGTACGACGCAGCCGGCGCTTGTCGGGTCTGCTCTTGCCAGTTCGCGTGCAACATTGTTCGTGGAATCGACCGATTCGTGAAAAAGAATCCGGCGAATGACTCCCTGGCCGGCAAATCGCTCAGCGAGCGATTTCAGATCATCGTTCACTCGGGTTTATTTTTGTTTGCGATGATTTCCGCGAGAATGGCTACGGCAATTTCTTCCGGCGTATCGGCTTCAATATCGATGCCGATAGGTGCATGCACACGCGCGAATTTCTTTCTATCGAACCCGTCTTTCTGCATATTGGCGTACACCGTTTCCACTTTTTTTCTGCTGCCGATCATTCCGATATATTTGGCCGGCGAATCGATGACCCGGCGTAAAGCCGCCTCGTCACTGACGAATCCTTTTGAAACGAGACATACGTAACAATTCTCCGTGATCTCGGGAATGGCAGAAAAGTCTTCCGGAGAGTGAATGATTTCCACTCCCTCCACGGGATACTTCACGGATGCGTACTCGGCGCGATCCTCGATAAGCGTAATGGAGAAGTCGAGCAGCGACGCCATTTTGATGAGTGCCTGTCCCACATGGCCGCCGCCCACAACGATCAAGCGCGGCGAAGTAGTTATCCGTTCCATAAGAACCTCCACCGATCCGCCGCAAACAGCGCCGATCGCATATTTTCCTTCTTGGTTGAACGCATACGTTTTGAGTAACGGTTTATGGTTACGAAATACCGTAAGAGCGTCCTCTCGTACCTTCGCCTCAAAAATTCCGCCGCCGACCGTGCCTTCCGAACCTCCATCCGGAAAAAAAATCATCTTTGCGCCGGTCTCTCGGGGAACGGAGCCCTGTGCCTTCACAACCGTGGCCTGCACAAGAACGCCGTATTCTTGAAGCGCGAGGAGAAGTCTCTCGTAGTACGATTTCATCAGACCTCAGGCACTTCGTCCTTGATCATCCGTCCACCGACGATGAGACCTACACCCATGAAGAACATCATGCCGGCGACCTTGGCCATATGCTCAAAATAGGAAGACAGGAACGCTGTGGCGAGGCGTATTTCTGCCTGCATTAGGTCATGGCCAAAGGGCGATGTGGTAACATCCACTTCAAAGCGCTTGGCCATTCGCGGCATATCGAGAAATTGATCCGCAATCCAATGAGCGGGAAAAAAAAGAAGGAAAAGCAGGATGCCGGCAATCAGAAGGGGCAGACCTGTTCGGAACAACGCTTGGGAGCGGTTTGATCTATTGACGTAGAAGATCAATACCAACAAGAGTCCCAACCCGAGGTAGATCACCGTTGAGATGCCCGTCAGAATTGAATAGGCCTTGCGAATCTCGGTCATGACCATACTTTTCATCGACTCCGGATAAAAGCCGGGAAAATTCAGCGTGGAGGGCATGACTGCGGTGACCGGTTCCATGGATTTTTGAAGGTGGGTTCTGAGCCTCTCCATTATTTTTTCCGGTGGTCTGCAGTTGATGGATTTCACGTCAAAGGACGTGGCGGCAAACTTGAGCGCGTCGGCCGCATCGCAAGCGGGCAACTCTGCAAGTTTACGTTCGAAAATGCCGATGAGATGCTTCAACAGGAGTTCGCGTTTGTTGGACAGATCCAGACCGATCGGCCGCTCCGGTGCGGTCCCGGACGATAACACGCCGACCGCGTCACGATGCATGCGGTTGATCTGTCCCAGGAACGACTCTTCCGGGAACGTGCTTTTCAGCGTAGAGTCAATGTCGGTTGCGTCGAGCTGCAGCGCGGTGCCTTCGAGAGAACGGACGAAATCTTCACGGAGGATGCGGCGTCTGGTCCACCGGATAGTCTGTTCATAAAGCCTGCCTCCTTCGACGACACCCGTGAAATGATCGGAGTCGGTGAGTTCGTTAAAGAACCCTTCGACGGGCACGAACGTTAGTGCACCCAGAATAAACAGGATGCTGAACAGGACAGTCAACGGAGTTTTCATGATTATTGCCCCTTGAAATTGGGATAATCGAGGTTGAATCGCTTGCGATAATAGAATTTAGTAATAATAAAGAACAGGGCAATGATCAACAGATACCACGGGAAAAAATAGGATACCGTGAGTGCAAATACGAATAGCGAGTACTTGAGGGCGGTAATGGAACGAGGTATGGTATTTTTTTGGTACGCGATGAAGATCAAGGGCAGCGCGACCGCGGAAGGTACGGCTATGATCCAATCCCGAAGCCAGACGGCATCGATCAGGGAGAGAGAGATCAGACCAAGGGCGATACGCAGCGTGGCCGGGACACCGTATTTTACGGCAAGGGTGTGCTTGTTCGTTTTTCGATCGCCCTCCACATCCGGAATCGTCGTGAGCAGATACATGGCCGTGTTGTAACACAGGTAAGGAATAAGAGCATAGACAGCTGAAGAACTGACCGGACCTCGTATGAACCACCCGTAAATAAACGCAAGGCCTCCCATCGTTGCATTGGCGAGCAGACTGCGGAATGCATGGTCCTTGAGACGAAACGGGGGGATGCTGTATGCCGGAATCAGCACGAGGCCCGAAATGACAATCAGAAACAAAGTGGATGAGGTGTAGTACGTGATAGCGAGGCCGCCGGCGGCCATCAGAATGGCTTCGATTCTCGCGTTTCGACGGCTGATGAATCCCTCGCTCAGGAGAAAGAGCTTTTTGTTGATGCGGTCACTTTCCGTATCGGCCAATTGATTGACGATGAAACCGCACCCCATGAGCATGCCTGTTGAAAGAAGGACGAGCGATAGCGGGTGATCCGGGAACAACGCCGGAGCCTGTGCGGCGCCTGAAACCGCGTAGGCCGCAAGGGCGGTCGTCCATCCGGGAAAAAAGACGATGGGCCGCAGGATGAAAAAATAGTCGAGGGATTTAATCCATTGCATG
>JAGQUY010000486.1 GCA_020438245.1 Bacteroidota bacterium | reverse complement strand
GCCCCAAGAGAACGCCTCAGAAAATCAAAAAAGAAGAACAATCAGGCAGAGAAAGAGCTGCCGCAACCGCAAGTGCGTGTCGCGTTCGGATTATTGAACACGAAGCCGCGTCCGTTCAATCCATCCTGAAAATCCAGCGTGATACCCTTCATATAAAGCATGCTTTTATAGTCAACCGCAACCTTGATGCCGTCGACCTCCAATTGGGTGTCATTTTCGTTTGTCGTTTCATCAAATGCCAACGAGTATTGAAATCCAGAACATCCGCCACCTTGAACGCCGATGCGAAGAACGTAGTTCTCCGGAATACTCTGTTCCTTGATGATAGACTTCACTTCTTCAATTGCTCGCGGCGTCAATGTGACATCGTTAGCAAGTGTCGTTGTTGCTTCAGCGGTTTCCATTATATCCTCCATCGCACGGTTTGTTTATATTAAAATCAATTTATGAAAAAATTATTCCTTTATCAAAAGAATTTTCTTCGGTATGGCATAAAAGATGATGTGAATGCTTGACAAATGGGGTGTCAATGTCTATATTGATCTTGTTGTAATTGAGACGCATTCTCAATTAATGATCTTAATCATGGACGGATATGATAAATAAGAAAAAATCATCTGACGATATCCGCAGCATTGCCGATCTAAGTTGCGGTGAATGTGCTGTTATTTGTAAAGTTACCTCCAAGACTCTCTCACCTGATTCGCCATGTGTTCGACTGATGGAGATTGGATTCACTCCGGGGCAGGAAGTTCGTATGATTGCGAAAAGTCCCTTCAGTGATCCCCTTGCGGTCTCTATTCGGGGAACGGTGATCGCGTTGAGAAAGCAGGAAGCTGAATGCATCTTGGTCTGACGGATTCTGAGGATGGTCTGACCAAAACTTCTGCCCCCCACATCCCAACGATCACAATTCTGGGTCAGCCAAACTCCGGGAAAACCACTCTTTTTAATCTGCTTACGGGTGCAAACTACACTACCTCCAATTATGCTGGCACTACCGTTGAATTTTCCAGCGGGCGACTGCATCCAAAGTTTGAATTCAACGCGACAATCATCGATGTTCCGGGTATAACCAGTCTCTACCCAAAATCACCGGACGAACAGGTTTCGGTTGATACACTGTTTGCCATAAATACGACTACCCCAACCGACCTTGTGATACTCTCCGTTGATTGTTCACAACTGTCGCGACAGCTATATCTGGCCAAACAGGTCTTGGACTCAGGATTTCGGACCGTCATTGCTCTTACGATGCCGGATCTTTTGCTGAAAAAACGGTTGGAAGTCGATGAGAGCCAACTTCAATCCATGTTGGGCTGTCCGGTTATCAAAATCAACGGGCGAACCGGAGAAGGAATTCAAAACCTTGTCGAACAGGCGGTGCTTTTGTATGGCACTTCTCTTTTCTCAAAAACAATACCGGTTCCCCCTCCTGAGCCAACCGAAGAAACAGTAACGGTGCTCTATCAGTTCGCTGAACAAACAGAAGAAAAAGTCATTCGTAATCTACCCAAAACAATTGATCTGCAAGAAATAAACCGATCCGTCTTCAATTCGCGCATTTCAACACCCGATCCGTTCTCCATCAAAATAGACAAGTTCCTTTTGCACCCATGGTGGGGTATCGTCTTCTTTGGAATGATCATGAGTATTTTGTTTACCTCCATTTTCTGGCTTGCCCAGCCCTTGATGGACATGATTGGCGGAGCGTTCGACATCCTTTCGGCGACTGTAACTCAGAACTTCACCTCACCAGCATGGCTGGTTGACCTCATTGCACAAGGGTTTATTGGGGGTGTCGGTACGGTACTCACGTTTGTTCCGCAAATCATGATTCTATTCCTTCTTTTGGGCGTCCTCGAAGACAGTGGATACTTGGCGCGAGGAGCCATGATTATTGATAAGCCTCTGTCAAAAATAGGTCTAAATGGCCGGTCTTTTGTTCCGATGTTGTCCGGATTTGCCTGTGCCATTCCGGCCATCATGGCCGCGCGAACTATTCCCAACCGGCGAGAACGCCTTCTGACCATCTTTATCATACCGTTGATGAGCTGCAGCGCCCGATTACCCGTGTATGCCTTGCTGCTGGCCTTGCTCGTACCTCGTGACCAGCCGTGGATTGGGGGTGTCGCTCTTGGCATTATTTATCTGACAAGTCTTTTTCTCGGCACGGCAGCGGCAGGGATCATCAACCGCTTCCGCAGGGCGTCCGGACCAACCGGCCTCATGCTTGAGTTGCCGGCGTACCGAAGACCGATTCTTCGGTTCATCCTTCGTAACACATACTATCGATCGGTGTCCTACCTCACAAAAGCCGGACCAACCATCGTTGTTTGCTGTTTGATTATATGGGCTCTCACCTATTTTCCCAATGTCACACCGAACGTACCGGCAGCGCAAGCTGTCAATCTCAGCGCTCAGGAATTAGATCAGTGGGTAGTCGCTGAAAGAACCAGCACCAGTTTCGCAGCTGATTTCGGCCGAATGATTGAACCTGTTCTGCGCCCGCTCGGCTGGGATTGGCGCGTCGGCGTCGCACTGATGAGTGCATTTGCAGCTCGTGAGGTTTTTGTCAGCGCAATGATCCTGAGTCTTCGGATATCCGACGATGGGGACAATTTTCAGCATGCCATAACCAATGCCATGCGAAACGCCAAAGTCAGCGATTCCAATCAAACGCTTTTTACGCCGGCGTCGACGATCGCTCTGATCGTCTTTTTCATGATCGCGATGCAATGCATATCCACCTTGGCCATCGCAAGAAAAGAAACAGGATCCTGGAGAATACCTATTTTGCAGCAAACAGTATATTCCTTGGTGGCCTATGGTGCGGCCATGGCATCCGTCGCGGTTCTAAATGCTTTTGGTGTTTATTAAGAAAGGGTCTGAGACCAGACAACTTCGAAAGCTGTTTGACCCGTTCGAAGCATCTGTCTGATATACGGTGAGCAGAGTCCGCACTGAGATGCGCAGCCTGTGTAGAATTGCAGATCCTCAACCGTCGAACATCTCTTTTCTTCGGCTATTTCCTTCAGAACTTCAAATCGGACATCCAAGCACACACACCTCGTTATCATGCTACTCTTTCTTTTTCCATATGATATCAGGTATTCCTTCAACATGATTGGAGTAGCGGGCAAGCACGAACAAAAAGTCAGAAAGGCGGTTAACATACTGAACGACGGTGCTTCCTATCGTCTCCTCTGAAGCAAGTTTGACTATCAGGCGCTCCCCTCTTCGGCACACATTTCGAGCCAAGTGCAAATAGGAGGCGCCACGTCCTCCTCCAGGAAGAATGAAGTTTTTCAAAGGCTCCAAGTTGTCCTCTAGCTCGTCAATCGTCTTTTCTATCCGGACAACCGCCTCCGGGGATATCCGCTGAACACGATCACTGGATGCAGATAACGGTGTGGCAAGATCAGCGCCCAGTATGAAGAGATCGTGTTGAAGTTCAATCAGGAGATCTTTCAGATGTTTATCTTGCACGTGAAAAACTGCTAGCCCCAAAACTGCGTTCAATTCATCAACCGTCCCGTAGGCCTCGATCCGAACGGCACTCTTGGAGACTCTTTCACCCCCAAAAAGTCCCGTAGTTCCATCGTCCCCGGTTTTAGTATATATTTTCATTGTGAAAAGACAATCTGAGCGGGAACTCTGCCAACTGGATAACGATGCCGTTCTTTCAGCACGGCGGAAAACCAGATAAGTTCGCCCGGTGCCAGAAAATCAGCAGCATTGGTCGCAAAAATCTCTTTCCCGGAAATTGATAAGCCACGGAAATTTCCGCTTAACGTGGCGATAAGGACGCCTGTCATCGTATTATAGACGTGAATCGGTCCATTGGACCCGGCAATGCATGCGATGATAGAATCCTTCACCGCAACACGCTGCACCCGAATAGACGAGCCAATGATGGATATGATTTCTTTTGTAGATGCGTCGATCTTAACGATATAACCGGCCGAATCACAACCGGCATATAGAAATCCGTTGGCGTAATCTGCCGCGAGGGTGATGGGCGATCGGCTTAGTCGAATCAACTCAAGTCCACCTGAGAGTGTAGCATCAAAATAGGTGATAACGGTATCTCTGTTAAAATTCGGAGCGCAAGAAACAAAAACGGTCCCCGCAATGGCCACAATTTCATCAGGTCGGTGATCAAGCTTGATCGTCGTCTCCACGTGCAGGTCGGAAAGGTCAACGACAACTACAGAGCTGTCCTCATAGCTGGTTACGAACAGCCGACCTTGCGCTATCGTCAAATCACGAGGTGTGTTTATGTTCTGTATTGTGCCCATGCGTTCGAAGGTCCTCAGGTTTATTACTTCAACCCGGTCAGATCCCGTAATGGCAATATATCCTAGCGAATCCTTGACCGTCATGGAATGTGCATGGTCCCCGAGTTTTCGACCGTTGACCTTCATATATACATCGCTATAGGTTGTGTCTGTCAATGCGGTATCAAGGATCGACAAGCTGCTGTTGCCGGCGCCATAATTGCCTTCGCAAATGATGAAAACAGACTGTCCGGTGACAGGTATTTGCACGTCATTCGAAGAACTTGTTGCGCACGAATGAACAAAAAGGAACCCCAATAAATACAGCGACACGTTCCTCGAACAAATAGGGCGCAACTTAGTTGATACTTAGTTTCGGTTGAACTACAACCGTTGATGCCTTCTTGAGCAGCTCGTAAGACGCTACGAATGCAGTTAGAAAAAGCAGATCTCCTGCAAGTGCATTTCGAAAGAACGGAATAGCCATGGTATAGCATTGGACAAAGCCATTCCAATCCTTTGTATATATCGGCAAGGAAAGCCAGCTGACAAAATTAGTTACGAGAAAAAAGAACGCCGACGCTCCCAAAGCTCCACTGAATATTCTTAGTGCATAAACCCATTTTCGACCGTAGGCTGTACGAGCCCATTGGCCGACAAAAACGGTCATAAGGATCAGCGTATAGATCACGGGTGTCATTACCCAATCCATCCCCAGAAATAGATCAGCTACAATCATCGAGCCAAGAGGCAAAACAAACGCCACCCATCTGGGAAGATACAATCCGCCAAAGATAGCAGCCGCACATACCGGCGTAAAGTTCCACGGATGGGGCAGCAACCGGTATCCCGCAATCATGAGAACAGCAAAAATCAACGGAAGGGATTGAATAAGACGTTTCATACACTCTCCTTTATACTTTGATTTTTGAACGATGTCAATATAGCCTAATTCAACACGACTGTCAACGCTTCCCGACTAGCGGGTGTTTTTGAAAGCAATTCCACCCGGAAAATCACCTACCCCGCCACTAAACGTCTCTACCCTGTTTTCGTCGAATATTTTGAGAACTCCCGGGGCCGCAGACGTCGTTGCATACACCTGCTTGTCCGATTGATTCTCCATATTCAGTTCAACCCGATAAAAATTGCCAACCAGGGTATCAACCGGTAAATGCAGCAATGCGTCAAACACGGTAATCGAACCGGCAAAACCATCGATGAAGAATATATGATTGTCCAAGACAGCTATCTTGCTTGGGAAAATCGTATCGTTCCCAACTGTAATAACAGAGTCAACTACCTCCATAGTCGATTCGCGAAAAACGTAGATGCCTCCGGGAACCTTGGGTGACGCATACGCGTCTCCCGTACATGCGACATAGAGTCGATCGGCGTCGTGATCGAGAACCAAATCCACAGGCCCATAACCGGTAACCAGCGTACCCTCGAGCTGTTGTGTTGAGGTATTGATAATCGTAATCGTATTGGAACTACCGAATCCGGAGTTGGCAACATAGGCTCTGTCGTGGTACGCAACGATGTCCTCTGGGTAAGGGCCGACCACAATTGAATCTGAAATCGTCAACGTAACCAGATCCAGTACTCGCACAAAACCGTCCCAGCAGGTGACATAGACCCTTCCTTGTGCCGCCAGCGCGCCGAATCTTGGCTGATTCACTGACAAGTTTTTGATCAATTTGAAATCTGCCGCTCTCACGATTCGCAGCCTGTTGGAATTATTGACAACCAGAATCACCAGGGAGTCAGCCGGAACCAGGCATTGAAGAATATCGCCTGCAGCCTCCCCGTTGGCAGCTTGAAACAGTGAATTCGTCAGTTGTCCAGTCTCGCTATTGTAGAACGAAACATCCCCGTTGCCTTGGAGGAAACTGCCCTCATTGACTATGAAAACACCTTCTGTCTTCAGATTGGAAGCGCTTCCGGGGCTAATCAGTTCACAGGATAAAGAGAAGACACAAAGGATCATTAGAAGACCGGTTTTTTGCATAGTCATTTCCTTCAAGGTGAGTAGTTGAATGAAAAACCCACAAAATATTCACGGGCCAAACCCGGATACTGGGATATAGTTTCATATTTTGAATTAAATATGTTTTTTACACCGGCCATCAGGTCAACTACACCCTTTGCGACAGGCAGAGCAACCTTTGCCGTCAAATTGGTCAACCAATATCGGTCAAGATATACCGTATTGGCCACATCTGACCAACGTTCACTGGTATAGGTCGTTTCCTGCATGAAAATGGCGCGACTTACGGAATACGCATTTGTAATTTTCACTTTATAAAGAGGGGCATATCGAAGACGGTTGGCGTGACCTTCACCACTGTGGTCGAGTGCCTTATTGTACGTGAAGTCCAAGTTGGTGCGTACAGATGCGCCCCGGTGTTCCAATGTTAATTCGATTCCTGAAGAAGAGGTCCGCGCGAGATTACTTGGTGACCAAACCCCGGGACTGATGGCCCCCGGCACCCAGACAATCTGATCCTTCGTGTGAATATAAAACCATGTTACATCCGCAAACCAGTTTGAGCGTGTGTAAAGCACACCGACATCGAAGCTGCTACTGCGTTCGGCCTTGATTCGTGGATTTCCAGATGCACCGTCCCCCTGCCAATACCTTTCATTCAATGTCGGCGCTCTGAAATTCTTGCCGGCCGACGCACGTAAGCTGATCAGGTAGGACCTCCCCGTATTCACCACACTTGCCCCCATCCGTGGACTAACTATGTACCGGCCACTGTAGCCGTCCGCTCGAAGAGATGGGTAGAGGTTTAGCACTTGGACAAAGTTACCGTTCCATCTATGCCGCAGTTGTCCAAGAGCGAAAAAACCAGCAGAACCTGAACTTTTGGTTGGCAAAAAAGTACCTGAAACATGATCTTCCGCCACGTCAGCACCAACTGTCAGCATGGAGGAATTGGCATCTCCGATGCGGGATTGGATCTGTGATCTAAACTCATGTACCGCGGTTGTTGATCGCCGATTTTCTTCAAGGGGTTGACTTGGATCCTCGTATTTTATATTGCCGTACGTATAGGAAGGTACAATACTCAAAACCAACTGTCTATTTGGTCTGATTTCCAAAGCCGGAGACACAATGAACGTCTTGTCGTCCTGGCGGGCCCGGGCCAATGCGGAAGAATTATTGAAAATGGTTCCCGGAACATCGCTTGCGCGCGACGTATATTGAGCAAATGCCTGTAGGCCTGCATGATCCCACTGACGATCGGCAAGGAAGCTTAGATGATCCGAACGCGTTCTGGTGTTTACTCGTCGTATACCGTCGCCAAATTCCTTTGAATTTACCCGATAGGAACTGTCCGGCTGGAGGAGTTTTTCGTAATAAACCTGTACAGATTGTCGGTCACCGTTTAGGGATGCCCCAATACTCCCGGATCGTTGTTCAAAAGTCGACCACATTCCACCGGTTTGAACGTGAAGACCTCGGCCTCCCATTTCGTTGGTAGTAATTATGTTGATGACTCCCCCGACTCCATCCGATCCATACAGTGCCGACGCCCCACCTCTCGTTACTTCAATTCGCTGCACTTGAGACATACTCAGAAGACTGAGGTCCGCAACGCCGGTTGCAGCGTTGTTGAGCCTGACGCCATTTATCATAACGATCACTTGTTCTCCGGTTGAACCACGAATAGACAAGAGCTTTGCACCGCTATTTGCACCGTAGTCTCTGAGGTCGAGCCCGACAGTTCCGGACAACAGTTCTGCCAAACTGGAAAATGGGCGCATTTCTTCTTTTGTTAGGACACGGGTTGCAACCGGTGCATCCACTCTGCTGGTACTGGAGCGGGTGGCGGTAATAACAACCTCCTTACTTAATATGTGCACAAGGCTGTCTTGTGCCATACCCGGTATGGAATCAATGGCAAAGGGGATGAAGAGGAAACAAATTCCACGAAAAAGAAAAATCCCCACTCCAGAGGAACGAGGACTACATGTAGGCGTCATGATGATCCTTAACTTTCCTTCCCTCGAAGGCGTTAACTCACAATTGTTCAGGCAGGTCTCCTGACTTTCCCGACTTTCGACCGTCTTCCCAATTCCAAAGGTGGAATCAGTGACATGGGACTCGAAAGCGTTACAAGGAAAAATCCTTGCGGGATTACAGTTGCGGGGCAGTTCACGTCTTACACGTGATTCCCTTTTCATCCCATCGCTTGCGCTAATGGAAACCTGAACTTCATTCAAAGAACAACAGATCAAATATAGATATCTAGCGGAACTCTGTCAAGGCCCAACTCGCAATCAGGTCTTTAGAAAATCAATCGCCAGACTTGAGCGACAAAGAAACAGGTGACGACACCCATGACTATCGGCAAGATTGTCGCTAGTACAGTCCACTTCACGCTTCCGGTTTCTTTGTAAATGGTATAAATCGTGGTGCTACACGGATTATGCAATAGACTGAACAACATCAGATTGATGCCGGTTAACGTAGTCCATCCACCCGCCATCAGCACGGCGGCGGTTGCCGATTCCGAATCGAGTTCAAACATGACACCGGTACCCGCACCGCCCACCCCTGTCGTCAAAGCAGTCAACATTAATACGGTCGGAATAACAATCTCGTTGGCCGGTATTGCAATTACATACGCCAAGAGGATCACTCCATTTAGACCAATAAAGATCGCAAATGGATCCACCCAATGGATAAAATATTCGGCCAAACTGAGATCATCAATTTTTACGTTGGCAACAATCCAGATAACCGCTCCAGCGGGAACGGCGAAAATTACTGCGCGCCACAATACGATGAGTGTTCGGTCGATTACTGACGTATATAATGTCTGCCAAATCCTTGGTGGCCGATACGGTGGCAATTCAAGACTGAAAGTGGAAGCCTCTCCGCGAAGAACCGACCTGCTCAATCCCCACGAAACCACCAGGGTTAGTGCGATACCGAGAACGGCCACGGCAACAACTGCGCCGGCCGAGACCAATCCCGCCAAATGAGCAGGCACCAAACCACCGATGAAGATGGATGCAATCAAAATCTGAGTGGGCCACCGTCCGTTGCAAAGCGAAAAATTATTAGTGATTATCGCAATGAGTCTCTCCCGGGGGCTATCAATCACGCGAGTTGCAACGACACCGGCTGCGTTGCAGCCAAACCCCATGCTCATCGTCAGAGCTTGCTTGCCGTGAGCACCGGCTTTTTTTAGCAAATTATCCATGTTAAACGAAACTCGGGGTAAATAACCAAAATCCTCCAGCAAGGTAAACATTGGAAAAAATATTGCCATGGGCGGAAGCATTACACTCACCACCCACGCACCTGCCAGATAGGCGCCATCGATCAATATACCGGTTATCCACCACGGGGTACCAATACTGACTGAAAAAGTATGAATAACCGGATGCAAGTAATCAATCAACACCGAAGCCAGCATAGCCGACGGTACGTTAGCGCCCTCAACGGTTATCCAAAATACAAGAGCGAGCAGCATAAACATGACCGGGAAACCTGTCCATCGACTGGTCACCAAGCGGTCGATCGTCCGGTCCAGACTGGGAGCGGCTTTTGTGTGATCGCGCGAAATTACTCTTCCTGCAATCTGTTCCGCCTCTCCATAAATCGTCTCAATCAATGTATCATGAATATGCTCGCCAGACTGCCACCGCAAAGACTCTGCCAGTTTCAGAATCGTTTCATTTCCGTTCTTCATACGACTACCTTCTCTGCATCGGGTATCCGATGGTCCTGAATAGCTGCGGAGTCACCCAGACTTCCCAAATCGCCGGAGTGAACGGCATCAATGATCCTCTGATCCCCCTCCAAAAGCCGTAAAGCTACCCATCTCCCATTAGGTAATCCCGGGAACACCTCTTCAATCTGTTTTGTCAACCTGGATACCGTTCGGTCTATTTTTGACGGAATACTCTTTATACGATGCGGCTTACAAACATAACTGCCTGCCGCAACTTCATAAATGTATTGTAATAGCATGGGCATTCCGATCCCCTGACGAGCGGTAGTGGGTACTACCGGTACGCCAAGTTCCTTGGAAAGACCGCGCTCGTCAATAGAGATTCCGTGTCTCTTAGCTTCGTCCATCAAATTCAAACACACGACGACACGATCGGTGATCTCGAGTACCTGTAAAACCAAGTTGAGGTTCCGCTCCAACCTGGTAGCATCGACCACTATAACTACGACATCCGGCCGACCGAACAAAATGAAATCGCGGGCGACCTCTTCATCCGTACTGGTCGACAGCAGCGAATAGGTTCCCGGCAGATCGACCA